>NZ_OMWD01000017.1 GCF_900314695.1 uncultured Methanobrevibacter sp.
TCTGGAGCAGGGGGGATAGCACGGTAATCCTACTCTCGTGGGAGAGTATCAGCCCGTGAAGTAAGAATCCTCGACTTCTCCAAAGTCGAGGTAGTTCAATATGGAATTTAAGTCATTACAGGTGAAATATTTTCTATATAGATGGTTAATTTGCATATCTCTTCAAAAAAACGGAAATAAACTTTCTACAATTCTTCTTCAAAAACGAAATCATTTGAACATAATCCCTACAACAAGACAAAAATTAGTATAATTTAAATAATAATAATATAAATAAAAATATAGATGTGAATTTATTGAAACAAAAGAAATAGCAATTATTGTAATTGTAGTAATTATAATTTTAGCAATTGTTGGATTCTTATAAAATGAAAATAAGAAAAGACGTTATTATATTAATTAGCTGCGTAATATTATACTTTGCCAATCAATATTACTTCAAATCATTGGGGGTTTTATTCTTCAATGACCATTTTAATGATTTGATAGCAGTGCCTTTGTATTTTGCAGCGATTAATGTAATACTGTATTATACTTTAGAAAAAGAGGTCAACTCTTTTAAGATATTATTTTTAATGACCATAGTCCTGTCATTTTTAGGTGAGTATGTTTCACTGTATACTAGAAAAGGAAGCGTATTTGACTATTGGGACGTATTATGTTACTTTATAGGGCTCGTAGTGTATTACATAATTAAAAACTATCCAAAAAAAGTTTCAGACTGAAAAGTGATTCAAAGCACTTTTCCTATTTAATCCTACCATACTCATGGTATTCAATATTCCTGAAATTTCCCAAATCATCATCGTAGCTTTTGGCAATATTTGAATACAGCAGTCCAAGGGAATAATTAGCAATGCTTTCAAGTATTGGAATAACAACAACCACATAAATCAAAAAGCCCACATAAGGAATCGCCATTACAAATGATGAAACGAAACCAGCCACAACAAGCAATATAAGCATTACTATTGCCCATTTGATTATGGTAAATATTCCTATTCTTCTAATGTCACCCACCACCTTATTGATCTTTAAGGCTTCAGGCAAACTGTTGAAGTAAGCCAATCTTGCTTTTGCAAAGAACAATAAAAATTCAAAGACAAGATATATGAGAATAATAAGCAGTAGCGCAAAGTTAAGATTTAGAAAAAACTCTATTATTCTATAGTTAAAAATCAGATCTCTGCTTGAAGAGCTCAATAGCTTAAAAGCAATGAGAAATACCGCAGCCGGAACAATCATGTAGACCATTCTTAAAAATATCACCCTGATGGAATCATAGATATTATTAACCAGATTGAAGGACGGAAGCAATGCTGATTGAGTTGAACCCATTCTAACAATAGACAGGAAATATCCCGGCACAAACAATACAAACAGGAAAAATGCAATCACACCGATGGCTACAACATAATCATTATTAATCATCAGGCCAATTGGAATGATGGCAATCAGAATGAAAAACAGACAGATTACCAGCATTTTTTTAATGCTTCTGAATGGATATTTGAATGAATACGAAACTATTTTTGACAAATCCATAATAAAACTCCCTAATTATAATACTGTATTTGTTAACATCAACTTAAAAAGATTCGTAAATTCAACCAGTAAGTCACCACCTTGACTGTGTATTTTTTGCCTTTTTTGATAACATTCAGTTCAAAGGAAAAAATCTGACAAAATATATAAATAATCATAGAACTAAACTATTAAATGTACATCAAAATAATTTTTTGGTACATAACATTAAAGAGGAAAAAAATGAATTTCAAAAAAATATTGATTGCACTGATTCTTTCATCTATTCTGATTGGCTGTGTTGGCGCCGCAAGCATACAGGAATACAAAATTGATGCTCCCGTTAAGGAAATATTCGGCAGCGACGACTATGTGATATATGCCAATTTCCATGGCGATGGTGGAATTGGAATCTATAAATGCATTGACAAGCAGGAAGACAACAAAACCGTCGATGAGGACTCTCTTGACAACCTGATTTATGATGACGGGGACGAATACATAACCCAGGACAAGGACATGAAAATCAGCGTAAATCCAGACCATAGTGCAAACTTCACAGACAAACTTCACAAAACCCATGGAATTTCAGAAGTCATAAACGATAGCGGAGAAAAGCATGTTGTGGTTTTCTGGGCAAAATCTTCAGGCGAAACAAACATGACCCAACTGAAGACAGTCCAAGATAAGTTCAACGAAATCAACAATGTTACTCCAATAGCATTCTAGATTTCCGGATATTGAGTGAATAACATTCTTCCATCCTATTTTTAATACTTGAAAAAAGCAAGTTCATCACCAAATTTTCAGAAACGAAGAAAATGATTAATTTCCAGTATTCTTTTTTTTGACAACAATTATTAATATAAAAAATATAATATATCAAACAGGAGTTTAAAGATGAAATTGTGGAATCCGATAGCTTTTTTCATAAGCCTTATAATGAGTATGGTAATGCCGTTGATTTTTGCAATCCCCAGGGGAATGCCTGTTGAAATATGCTTTTTGATGTGGCCGATTCGTTGGGTTGTAGCTTATTTTATGGTGAATTTGATTGTTCATCCGCTATCCCTTAAATTAGCAGGCAAAGTCTTTGGCTTTAAACTAGGCATGAAAACAGGTTTGTGGAACCCATTTGCATTTTTCATAAGTCTTATTATGAGTTTCATAATGCCATTGATATTTGGAGTTCCTAATGGACAATTGCCTGTAGATGTGCTCGTTTATCAATGGCCGGTTAGATGGATTGTAGCTTACTTCATCGTAAATATTATTGTGAATCCTTTGGCATTCAAATTGGCCGGAAAGGTATTCGGATTCAATCCAATGAATAACTAGATAAAAAAATAATTCATTCCCTTTTCAGCTCATCAATTTTTTCGTTGAGCCTTTCAATTTCGGAGGTGAGATTTTCAATTTTTTGATTCACATCATCCCGATTGTCCTTATTGATTTTTGAAATATACAATGATGAAATTACAGCAGTGAATGAAGCGAAAACCAAAATACCACCAATCATTGCAATCATTCCAACGATTCGCCCTGAAAGTGTTGATGGAACGACATCCCCATATCCTGTACTGGTTATGGAAACGATGACATACCACAAGGCCGTATGTATATCATGGATATCAGGATCAACAAGGCGGATGGATATTGTCAAAATGAAAGTGAAAATGATTGCCACTAAGATTATCTTATCCAGATAGGTATGTTTCAAAAAGTCGGAAATGGTTTTTTCACTATCCCTTGCAAGAACAAACAGCTTAATCAACTGGATAAGTTTCACTAATCTTAATGCTCTAAGGAATACGAAATTGATAGGTAACATTCCCAGGATACTTAATGAATTTTCAATCAGGTACTGCTTTTTATCTTCGGATTTCAAATAGCTGTAGATGAATTCTATCCACAGGACTGCGCATAAAATTATATCAAAAGCGAAAACCGTATCTCTGAATGTTGAAGAAACGGGACGCAAAGCTACATAAAACAACAGCAAAATATCCAAAAATGTTGCAAAAATTAATATCAGGTATATTCTTTGTTTAGACTTTTCCATTATTTATTTATTTGAATCCATCAATATTTAAAATTTTAATCTTCGGAGAAACAATCATTCATTAGCCAACGGACCCCACAATATCTGTATGATGAAGTTCAAGATGGTCAAAAATCACATTAACATTCTTTTTTTAAAAAATAAGCAATAAAATAACTTGTTTTAATAAAATAACTGTGTAAGTAACCACTTACATTCGAAAAGCTTTATATATGTATTAATTCATACTATAATTATCTAAAATTGAGTATTTTTAGATAAATCAAATCCGTCTTCGATGGATTTGAAACTGTAATGAGTTGGCTAACTTCATTCTTATACAAAAAAATGAAAATGTTTTGCCATTATTAACCAACTCATTACAAAAACCCCCCACATCGATGTTTTTCACGAGTGTTTCGCGTTCATTATTATTCAATTCTCCCCAATATAATGAACTTTGAATCTTTCTAAGTCCATAATGCTGAAGCATATTTTCAATATATTCCTGATTGATTTTGAATTTGCAATCATAAGTGACTATCGTATACATGAATTAACTTATATTAATTCAACTTTAATATTATTGTTTTTAGAAATAGTTAACTTCATATTTTACGTTTAAATGAAAACAATTTTAAAAGGCCACAACAATTAAACAAAGATAATACAATTCGAATAAGTTTAAATAAGATGAATACAATTGAAATTAGTAATTATTAATGAATTACATTAAACAAAAGTAGAAATTAGAGGAAAAACCATATTTTTGAGATAAACTAAGATAGCTCCTAAAGAATTATTCGATGAATGGGTTGAGTTGGTTACAATTTGTAACCAACTGAAATTACCATTCCGTAAAATTGAAAATCCTGAAGGTTTTTATGAAAGTAAAAACGTTGCTATTGATGGGAGAACTATTGCAGGCAATGCTCGAAGGGAATTTGAATCAAGGACAGGAAAGAAAGTAGTCAGCAGCAAAAATTCTAAATATCCAAAATTGTTGGATGAAAAATTTTTGTTTAAATAATAATTATATAATTTCCAAGTTACAATAACATTAGAAAATTTTTGCCAATATCTATGTTTTTTTAAAATACTAATCTTTATAAATAACTGGTATGTTAGAAAATACTAGTCTTTATAAATAACTAGTATGTTAGAAAGTACTAGTCTAACTAAACATACCTAAGTTATAGAGAATAACAACTAATTATCAGTTAAATTTAATATAATTAAATTATTTTAAGTGTTATTAGAATATTTAAAAATTTAAATATTATATGGTGCATTAATTTTTTGAATAGCTCAGCCTCAAAGAATCAAACTAATTATTAAACTGGACTGTTTTAAAAAAATAAGCGATAGGGATTTTAAACCCTATTTCTGACAATATTATTCGTTTGTCGAAACTGAAGTCATATTGCTTGTTTTTGCCTTTGAAATTGTCACACCTGCCCAGGCGTCAATCTTTTCAGTAGGTGTTTTAATAACAGGATCGCTCCAGCTTATGATGTAGATGTTCTTGCCAGTGTTGTTTGCAATCAGCTTTTCGATATCCCTGGTGTTGAACGTATTGAAGTCATAGAACTTATGGAGCTGAGTCATATTCTCACCGAATACATGGTCGACATTCATGCAATATGTATCAGTCTGATTAGTATAGCTCAAAAAGTACATTATCATATTCTGGTTATTTATTATAAGCATGGAATTCGGGTCGTTTGTTATGTTTTCCAGAATCTCCTTTTGGTGGACTCCGCTATTATAGAAATAATCATTGGTTGAAATTGTTGTTGTGATTCCGATTAAAAGAAGCAATGCTATAAGTGCTGCTGAAATCATAAACAATTCTTTGCTTTTAATCTTTGAAAAGATGATTGATATTGTAAGCCACATTACGGCTGCTGCCGGAAGCAGGTACCTCGGCATCAGTATAGGCTTGAACACGATTGAAAAAATAACTGCCAAAAGGATTGTTCCTATATACACTCTAGCTCCGCTTAAAATCAAAAATCGTTCTTTTTCACCAGCATCCTTGGATTCCTTTTTGTATATGCGTAAAAGCACTATCAAAACTGCAATTGCAATCAGACAGATTATCGCATCATCTGAATATGCAATGTATCCCAGTGCCTTGATTAATAAATCGGGGTTGACCTGACGAATCCAGTAGGCTGCATGAACCTGTGTCATTTGCCTTATGAGTGGAGGTATCCATGGAAGGTAGAGTATTGCAGCTCCGGCAACTGACATCACCCATATTTTGAGTTTATCCTTTTCAAATTTGATTATGTAAAAAAGCAGTAAAATATACATGCATACAACGCTTAATGCCGCAAAGTAATGTGTATATGCGCACAGCACTGAAAATATGGTCAGTATGATCCATGATTTAATGTCATTGCTTTTGATAATTTCTGTAAATGATATGAATGCGACAATTATAAAAAGAATTGCCCAGCCGTACATCCTTGCAATGAGAAAGTGTGCGAAAAATTCACTCATTACCGCCAGTGAAAATGCAAAGAGTCCCGCAGTCAAAAGGCCATAGTCCTTTCTGATTTTAGTTGCTGAAATGACTAGAATCAGAATATATGGTATTATTGAAAGGATTCTTAATGCATGGAGGGAATCCATTCCAATTGCAGCAGCTATATCCACTGCAATCTTTCCCAAAATGTAGTACAGTGGCGGGTGGACATCCCAACTGGTAATGTTTATTATATCTCCCATCGGAAGTGTTAAGACACTCAGTGTAAAGTATTCATCAACATGCATAATGTAATGGTTAAGGGGTGTCAGAAACATGTACCCCAGCATTATTACACTCAATGCGAAAAAAATCATTCCAAAAATATCTCTCTTGCTGGTGATTTCCATATAGTTATTTTTGGAATTAAATGCTATTAATAGTTATTATTTTTCAAATCAATTTAAAAACCAGTTTTTAAAGTAATTTGGAATTATTATAAGTCACAATTGTTTAAGTATAAATAATTAAAAAATAATTTTTGACAAAAACATTTACTGGAAAAAAATTTTGGATTAGATTTTATTCCAAATTTTTTTCATTACTTTTTCTATTTTTAAATTTATAATTAATCTAAAAAAATTTTTATTACTTTTTGATTAAATTAGTATTACAAATACAAAAATTGTAGAAATCACCATTTTGAGACCACTTGATGTATATGTATTACTTCACTTACAACATTTCCCTAGAAACTCCCAAATTATCCAAATTTAATATATAAAGAGAACGTATATTTTATGTAATAATATACAGTAAAAATGAAAAGATACGAAGTCTTTATATACTCAAAAAATCAATAGTATAACCAAGGGTTAGGTATAAAAATTTAGGAGGCAAAAAGCTTATGATCGAAGTTGATGAGCTAACAGACTACCTAGATGAATACTTAGAAGAAAAGCAAGAGGTAAAAAACTTAACAGAAGAAACAATCCAAAAACAAACATTTAATATATCAAAATTTATAGAATATCTGGAAAATGAAGGAATTGATGAACTCAACAGCAACAATGTTAAAAAACAGTTAAGACATTATCGTAGGTACTGTCTAAAGAAACGTGGGAATAAAAGAACAACTGTAAAAACATATATGATGAACATTCTGGAATTCATCAATTCAGAAGATGTCCAGGAAGAAATTCAGCACGATCCCATCAAAATGAAAGATATCATTGAAGTAAAGGCTGAAGATCCAGAAACTGCCAAAAAAAGAATTGAAAAAATCAGCTTAACATGGCAACAATCCGATTTCTTTTTAGATACAATCAAACAAAGCGGAAATCCAAGAGATTACGCAATTTGCAGGACTTTCATTGATTCTGGAATGAGGCTAAAAGAACTGGTACTATTAAACAAGGATGATATCCAAGTTCCAATAGATGACAATGGCTTTTATGAAATGCCAAGCGACACAAATGAGTTTATTGATGTATATCTACGTGCAGAAACTACAAAAGGAGAATTGAAAGACCGTACAACCTTCATCACATATGATACATTGGACAGCTTGAACAGCATGATCTACAATCGAATAACAAAACTCAGAAAAAACACAAATGATGTATATAGACCAGTAATTCAGAGAAACAAGGCTGCTGAAGAAGTAACTCGCGAAGAACTATTTACCAATATTAAGGGAAACAGAATAGGAAAACGTGGAGTTCAGGACATCGTAAAAAAATATGCTCATCTTGCCGATGAAAGAATCATCAATGAAAATATCGATTGCCCTATAAACTATGGAAAAAATGTTAGTGTTCACATCCTTAGACACACCGCTTTAAGCCATTATGCAGAAGTATTGACCGTTGCGGAAGTCCAAACAATTGCAGGACACTCCAACAGCCAAACAACAGATAAATATATCCATGTAGACAGAGAACAAATGAAACAAAAATTAAAAGTAAACAATATGAAATTTAATATATAAATTTTAAATTTTACTTTTTTTATTTATTTTATACCTAAATCAACAATATTTAAATATTAATTTAAACAAATCTATATTTACTATCAGCATACTGATAAGTTATAATATTACTAAATTTTTTTAAGGGTTTATATGATTTCTAAGAGGAGTATATTTATATTAGGTATTTTTTTAATACTTGTTTCGGTACTAAGCGTATGTGCATCGGATAATCAACAAAATATATATGAAATACAACAGATTTTGGATGAAACCAATGCATCAGACTTAACTGGCTGTTGTTCAGTTGCATTGCAATTAGATGGAAACAACAGTATGTTCTCCTTTAGAAGAGATGCAAATTTAACCGCTGATATTTATGTAGAAGAGATTGATTGGCACGGTATTCCTGCAATCAAGCAATATAAAACAGAAGGTGACTATTTCTGTCAAGTAATCATAACCAGTAACGGTTGGACAATCGGATATGGAGGAATTGACGACGGTCCGGATAATGAAAAAATTGAAGAAATAACATCCAAAATGATTACAGATGACAATAGTATTTCAGAAGATGGTTTAATCCAAGTTCAGCAAATTAAAGAACCTTATAAACTAGGACATCTTTTGATTAAGGCCCCTAACGGAAATTATGGTGTTGCATTTTCTGATAATCATTTTAAAGGGAAATTGGAACCTGGCCAATACATTGTAATTCCAAATAGAGAAAAATACATGGACAATGGCAGCTTATCACTTAATACTAGTGATAAAGTAGCAGCTATGATAGAATTAGCGCAATCTGATGCCTTTGGACTTACCAGAAGAGATATTACCACTTATCACTTCCATACCTTTGAAAATAACACAGCTAAAGTGAATGTAACTGACGCTTACCTATCCAATGATGATGGATCCAAGTGGGGTATGAGTACAGGTGGCCTTGTAGACAATGTATATTTCAACAAAACACTATTTAAAGCTGAAGATATACCAATAGCACCTAATTATGAATATATGGGCAATATGACACTTCATGAATCTATTCATCATGTATCTAAACTCATGTTAGCCTCTATCCTCGTAGGTGTTGTAATATTCGTGGCCATATTGTTCTTTGTAGTCTATCAATCAATAAAATATATTAGATATAGGCGTCATCGCAAATAAAATTTAATAAATTTTATAAAATTTAATAAAAAACAACAAAATTTAACGAAAATAGTCAATTTCACTAGCTTGATATATATCAAGCAGTTGATTTATACTATTTTCTTGATATTACTTGAGCATTAGTGGTAAAATACATATAATATATATTTTCTGTAAATATGGAAAATATATAAATAATATATTTCCGCAAATACAGATAAATAGTATAATAGCCATCATACTATTAATACCACAATACATATAATTAGTAAGTATATAATATATCAACTACTAGTTAAATACCTATAATATCTATAATGCCTATTTTTATATATTTCCATATAATACATATCTAAGTATAATATACGGAAATACTATGCCGACTATTGTAATATTACACCAACAAGAATTTTAGTAAAAATAATTGATTTAAACCAATATTTTAACTAATAGCAACACCATAAATAATATTATCATATTATAAGCAATATTTATCTTACTTTATCTAAATTAACTGCAATACATCACATATATTAGGATTAAAACTCATACGAATAAAAAATTAATAAAATTTATTAAATTTTATAAAAATTATTAAATTTAATAATAACAACAAAATTTTTATAGAAAATTATAAAAAATTTTAATTAATCGGAGGAGTAACAATGGAATTTAATATTATCAACGAAATAAATGGTAAATTTAATCCAATCGTTTTAATAAAAAGTGATGAAAAGCCAGATGATGCAATAATACCAAAACCTGGAAGAGGTGGTTGTGTTATGGCATTTGTCTCACAAACAATAGCCAAAAGAAAAACAACTGCATTTGGTCGTGAAAACGTTTCATGCGGAGGTGTTGAAACCGCTATGGGATGGGGAGACGGTTTTACCCATGAAGGTGCCTTAGAATTTCAAGCAGCATTCCTCTCACAGGGTGCCGATTCAGCAAAAGATAGGGATAAATTTCTCAAAAGTCTGGAAAATAAACCAACACATATACAGGAAATGTTTAAAAAAGGGGAAAGAATATATTGTGATTATGAAACTGCAGTGGAACACATCAAATCAAGACCAATTTATGATGATAAGGAGTATGTCATATTTAAACCAATTGAACTTTTAGAAGAAGGTGAAATTCCTCAATCAGTAGTGTTTACATTAAATCCTATTGAATTGTCAGCAGTTTTACAAATCAACAGTTCATTTAGGTCAAAAACAGCACATATTCTGACACCACAGGCTTCAGCATGTCAGGCTATAGGGTCATTTACTTTTGAACAGGCTGAAAAGGATGATCCCGTACCTCTTCTAAGTCCGATTGACTTTGCAGCAAGAGCCCATATGAAGCATTTCATTCCGGATGAATACATGTGTCTGTCAATGCCATGGAAACTCTTTTTGAAACTGGAGGAACTTAGTAAAAAAAGCGTTCTGCAAACCCATTTGTGGAAAGACTGGTAAAATTAGACATTGATTAGATTTTATCTAATCAATATAATTTTATATAAACACCAACAAAATAAAATACAATGTCACTAAACTTAATTTCTGTTTTTTTAATAGCTGTAGCTCTTGCAATGGATGCATTTAGCGTATCATTAACAAAAGGATTTACCCAAAAGAATCTTAAGCAATCACAAATTCTTTATTATGGTCTCTTTTTTGGATTTTTCCAATTTATGATGCCTATTCTTGGATATTATTGCATAAGTACAATATCAGACATAATTACATCATTCGCATCAATAATTGGATTCGTATTGCTTTTGGCAATAGGGTTGAATATGATTCGTGAAAGCTTATCCGGTGATGAAGATGAAATAAGCGATGAGTTTTCCTTCAAGGAAGTGACACTGCTTGCAATAGCCACAAGCATTGATGCATTTGCAGTAGGAATAACATTTGCACTGTTCAATGATCCTCTCCTGATATCTGCAAGCATAATAGGTGTGGTTGCATTTGCATTCAGCATAGCAGGAATATTCATCGGCCGCAAACTGGGTGACTGGCTAGGCGATAAGTTCCAAATATTGGGTGGTGTCATCCTAATATTGATTGGAATTAAAATACTACTGGGTTTTTAGAAAAACTTTACATCATATTTTCATTATATGATCTGAATTGTTCAAGGAAATTTTCAAGTTCCTCCTCAATCTGTGTAAGTGAAACAGTTGGCTTATAATTAAGAAGAGTATTCAATGCTATCAATAAAGGAATGGCTTCACCTACATGGACATTGGTAAACTCCAGATTTTGATAGGTAATTTTAAAGTTTCCGTTGACATGTTCATCAATTCTCAGGCCCTGAGGGATAAAATTGATTTCACCCTTTTCAATCAGTTCCTCCAATACTTCAGTACCTTCCAGTATATCCTCAAACTCAACCTTTTGCTTACTTAAAATAGGTTCTATAAAATCAAATTCAATGTCATAATCGTATTTGGAATAGTTATGTCTGAAGTAATTGTCAACCATCAGATAGTTAATATACAGTTCATGGTTTTGAATTGCATATTTCTTGTTGTTCAATATGAATTCCATGATTAAATTTTAGTAAAAAATAGTATAAAAAAATAGCCCTCATGAGCTATTTTCTTCGTGTTTTTCATATTTTTTGATTGAAATTTCCTTGAATTTTCTAATGAATAGTTTTGCCCAGATATAACCAATTGTTCCTCCAACAAAACATCCAAACACTACTCCACCATAGATTCCAGGAAGTCCCCATCCAAAGATAAAGCAGAATAGATATGCAAATACACTTTCAAGGATTAAAGATCTAAGCAATGTAATCAATAGTGAATATGTTCCTTTTCCAACACCCTGAAACATCATGGAAGACATTATCCCATGAGGAATTGCCAATACGAACAGGCTCAATACGGATATTGCTGTTGCAATTTCTGATGCCAAACCTGCACTGGCCTGAGTATAAGAAAATACTGCAGCAATCTGTCCTGAGAAAATGAACATTAATGCTCCCAAAATAATGGATACAATAAATCCTATTTTGATTGAATATGAATGGGCAGTTTGGAGGTTTTTGTAGTTATGCGCTCCATAAGCTACACCAGCAACAGTCAGGACTGCTGTACCGATACCAATCAGTGGAATCATAGCCAACTGCACAATTCTCATTGAAGCTGTATATACTGCCACTGCAGTAGTTCCTGCCGCAAGCACAAGCATGGAGTTAATGATTATTGCAAGAGCTGAAAATACAATAGTTTCCAATGTTGAAGGGATTGCAACCTGAAGGGTGTTAATCATTATATGACTTGAATATTTGAAGTTTTTAGGGGACAAGTCAAGGAAAAGATCCTTTTTAACCCATATCCAGTAGCTCATTACAATACATGACATTGTCGCCGATACTACTGTTGCCCATGCTGCACCTGAAATTCCAAAGTTCAATACATAAATAAATATAGGGTCTAGAATGATATTCAGTACTGCTGTTACTGCAATTGCGATTGTCGCCCTCCTCATATCTCCTTCAGACCGGAATATTGCTGATGCAACACCTGAAAACACAAAGATGAACAAGAATCCGAATATGATATAACTGTAATCCATTGCATATTGAATAGTATTTCCTGCACCCATAAACTGCAATATAGGAACCATAAACACTTCAATCAATACTGTAAATACTAATGATATTATAATTGATAAAACAATAGCATGCAACCCCGCATTGTTTGCCTGGTCACGATTTTTAGCACCGATATTTCTTGCTATCAATGAATTTGCACCTGCACCTATTCCATTTCCAAGTCCTATAAGCACCATGAATAATGGTGTGATAAAACCTACAGCAGCAAGGGCATCCGGACCGAGTCCTGCAACCCATATACTATCTGCAATATTGTAAAGCATGATTAAAAGCATTGAAAGCATCATCGGCAATGCCAGTTTTACGATTGCCTTTTTAGGATCTCCTGTAATCATTTCAATATTTTTACTTTTAGACATTTTACTCTCCCTCATTTAACTCCATTGTCTTAACAGCTATTTCCTTCAATACCTTTTGAAGCAATTCTTTTTTAATATATCCATCATCCAAAATTACTGAATCTTCCCAATCACGAAGAACTCCACAGGCTTTTATTAGTATGTCTTCACCGTCTTTGGTCAATGAAAGTCTGTTCTGTCTTCTGTTGTTTTCGTCTATTTCTCTTTTCACCAATCCCTTTTCTTCTAGTTTTCGAATAGACCTTGCAACAGCCCCCTTGTTGATGTTGCATCTTGCCGCTATCATTTCCTGATTGATGTTTGATTCATGCGCTATCTCAAAAAGCAAATGAAGCTGTGTCGTATTTATTCCAAATTCCTCCAGATTGCGATTGACATATACAGAATATCCCTTTCCGATCATATACAAAAGCTTTCCAACCGGAATTTGGGTTGCATCCATCTGCTTTATCTCTTCAAATGGCATGTTATCATTCTAAAAATGAGGATAATTTTTCATCGAACATGTCTTTTTTTACCTCTTTGGTTGTTAATGCCAATGTTGATTGAGGTTTAACGGAAACATATTTTTCCATCTGTTCGAATGTTGATTCAAAACCGCTTGAACCAGCGGTTGCGAAGAATTTGACATTGGTAAATTTGCCTTCATTCTGTTTGATATATGAAATCACTGGACTTGATGCTTTTGATGCCCATACCGGTGTTCCAAGATATACCATGTCATAGTCTTCAGGGTCATATTTCAAGTTTTCCAAGTCAATGATTTTTTCTTGAATTGCATGTTTTCCCCCACGTGCATATCCAAGTTTTCCCTGATAGTTGACTTTCGGTAAGATTTCTTCAATATCCGAATCTGTTCTGCTTGCGATAGTTTTTGCAAGTTTTTCTGTAATGTTAGTTCTTGAATAATATACTACTAATGATTTCATACATAGTATTAATACTTCATCATATATAAACTGTTGCATTGACAACTATTGCACTTGCAACAATTTAAAATTCATTTCATGAAAATGTTTATAAATAAAAAAAAGGATGTGTATAAAACACACCTATATTCCAAGCATAATTAGTATAAAAGAAAATGCATCCGTGAATAAGTGAGACATATATGGAACAAAAAGATTTTTGGTTTTTGCATATCCATACATTTCAACAAGTGATCCAACACCCTGCAAAAGCAATACTGAGGCTATTGATGTTGATGAAGGGTCAAAGTGCAGAAAAGCAAAGAATATTAGTACAATAACCATTGAAGATACGAATGAAAGGTTCCTTTTATTAGTATATTTGAAAAATACCCTCATAAAAAACATCAAAGGTATGAATTTCAACAGCTCTTCTCCCATCATTGAAAAGAAAAGTGAAACCAGGCTTATAATATTCAGATTTAAAGGTGTTTCATCTACAGGTAATAAATTAAACATTTCCAAAGCAGAAGCCATTGCAATTGAATATACCATATATATGACAAACATCAATACCGCAAGAATAATCTCATTTTTTGTTGGCTTGTGAAATATCAGCTTATAATCCCAGTTTGAAAAATAAAGCAAAGGAATCAACAAAACCATACAGAATATTATACTTGACAGAAGTTCATCGAAGGAAAAAAGAATATATCCAATATATGATAGCGGTATTAAAAGCAACAGCACAAACCATGCTCCCTTAGATATGCGAGGATTATGCCTGTAATATGGAAAATCCCTTTCTTCATCAAATGTTAAAAACTTCACAAAATCACCTACATGAATTTTCGTCCCGGCTTGAATGCGTCTGAAATCTTATCGCCCATCCTAAAGTAGGAATGGGTGACATCATCGTAAGCCAACGAATCCAATTTTTCGAAAATAATTTTGCCGTTACCATCCACGACACTTTCATCTGCCTGAATGTTTACTATTTCACCTGTGACTTGGGTGTGTGAGCCAACTTCAGCAATATTTATTACCCTGCATTCAACAGAAACCTTAAACTCCTCAATTATAGGTGCATTAACCATTTCAGCATCCCTATATGAAAAGTTTACCTTTTCAAGCTTGTTTTGATTGTAACCTGATTCTATTCCAAAGTAATCTGTTTCATCCATATGCTCACAGCTTGGAAAGCCAATGCAAAACTCATTGCTTTTTAAAATATCTGCTAGTGTTTTTCTCTTGAGTGTTGAATTGATTGCAATCATAACGGCAGGAGGGTGATGAGAGCACATTGTTGCAAAAGCAAGTGTACAACAGTCAGGATTTCCATCCTCATCATATGCACTTGCAACAACAGCAGGTGCCGGATACATCATAGTACGCGGTTTTAAATTAATCTTCATAGTAATTTATTTACTTGATTATAATATAAATAATTATATGAACAAGTTAAAAACCGCTAAAGTAATTTCAGATATAACTAATCCCCCAATACTCTGCATCCCGTTATTTTTGATAATGTGTATTGTGCTGTCCTTTGAAAATGGGGAGTTCAACATGTCTAAATTCATTGTTTTGGAATTGATTTCACTTGTCTTTTCATCAATATTGCCTATGGCAATTATCTTAGGTTGGGCAAAAAAGATTGGAACCGACAAGGACATATCCAACAGAACAGATAGATTCGTACCATTGATTGTTGGAATAACATCCTATTTCATTGGCTTTTTGGTATCATATTTCATTGGATTAAGCAATTTTTTAACAATCCTTCTTTTGTGCTATGCAGTGAATACCTTCATTGTAATGATAATAACATTTAAATGGAAAATCAGCGTTCACACAACAGGATTAAGCGGGCCTGTAGGTGCATTGATATTGCTCTTGGGACCATTCGGTGCAATATTTGGAATATTATATCCGATACTTATCTGGTCAAGGGTTCTTTTAAAAAAGCATACCCTGGCACAGGCAATCTGCGGTGCGGCTCAAGGATTTTTCCTAACCATATTTGAAATGTATCTTTTTGTTGATGTGCTGAAACTTCAATTAGGTGAGATCATAAGTCTGGAACTTGCAACGCTATTCATATTGGCAATCATTATTACACCGATAATACTCGGATTTTTAAGCTATCTGAATGTAAAAAAAGCAAAATTTGTATTTTATTTACTTGAACTTATATTATTTGTGATGTTTCTGGCATTTACACCAATGGATGTATTTATAATATTTGTTTTAGTCAGTCTAACATCAATACTGATAAGCTACTATGCCGGCGAGGATTTTATCTGGTATGAGGTTTTAAAAAAATAAGTAAATAAGATGTGTGTCAACACATCTATTTAGTCTGATTTTTGTATTCTAATTTATAGAATTTACAGTTTTCAATCTGACCTACTTTATCTTTTGAAACATATTTAGGTATTTCCAAGTCAGATCCACTACGGTACGCAAGATATATTGTTTTATTCTTGTATTTATTGAAATCATCAGGCATTAAAAACTTGTCTTTCTTCTTATCAAATATCCTTGAAAAGTCTCGAGCCTTTTCCTTTTTGTCAATCGAATATCCTGCAAAGACATTTGACTCATTCAACTGATCATGGAAATGAATATATTTAACCATTCCATCTATGATAACAACGGAATCGTTGTTGTTTATGCTTTTAAGGAATTCCTGGTTTTTGACCAAAGAGTCGTGATAAGTGGAAATATCTGAAGTCTGTTCATATAGATTGACCGCACCGAACAGCAACAGAACAACAACGACAGGAATAACAACCTTCTTAACATCAAACTTGGATATAAAAATTGAAAGGCTCAACCATACCAGTCCAACAGCAGGAGTGGCATATCTTGTGATAAAAATAGGTTTGAATACGGTTGAAATGACAACACCGAAAATTACTGTTGCAATGAATACCAAAAATCCAAACAGAACAACAAAATTCTCTTCGCGAGACTTTTTAAACTGCATCAGAACAATAATGAACACTACGAAAAATACCGCTGCAAAAGCATAAATAGCGATTAAATCCGGATTAAATGTGAATACTGATGAGAAAAAGCCCAAGAAATCATTGAAGGTAATGCTTTCAATCCAATAACCCTGGTTGACTCCAGTCATTTGTTTATATAAAACAGTTAACCACGGAGCATAACATATAATGCCGAAAATGACAGATATGAAAAAGTTTTTAATTTCAGATTTGTTGTTAATCATGAAATATATGAACAGAACAAGATATAACATTATCGCTGAAACTGCAACGAAGTAATGTGTATATGCTCCTAAAACTGAAAATACTGCAACTAAAATCCAATTTTTCAATGAAGGATTTTTCAAAATATCTGCTGCATAAAGGAATGCAAGAACCAGGAACAATAATCCCCATGGATACATTCTAGCTATTGAAAACATTTTGAAAAAATCACACATGCTTATAAGAGTAAAAACAAAAAGTCCTCCAGCTAACCAGCCATAATCCTTTCTGATTTTAGTCAATGCTATTCCAAACAATATTATATATGGAACAACAGATGCCAGTTTCATTACAAAAATCATGTCATAAGCGACATTAAGATGATTTAGTATGTATATAGGAATCCGAGCAATGAGATAATACACCGGAGGATGCACATCAATGGCAGTTAAATGGATAATGTTTTTAAAGGAAGTATTTAATATACCCATTGTATACCATTCATCAATATCTAAAAAGGGTTTTTGAATTAGATAAAAAATCAACAGGCCGAATAAGAATAAACTCAGCACAAATAACGATTTTCCAATATAATCTTTATATTTGTCATTTATATTATCATACAACATACTCACCTAGAAAAATTATTTTTTTCTTTATAAAAACTCTCCGATTGTTTGAATAAGTTATGAAAATATTACTTCTTAAAAAAATTTTATAATTATAATCTTCAATTAAATTAACGATTCATGGAAACAATATCTGAAATAACCGTTTCAAAGTAATTAAAATTTAATTATTTACTCAATATTGAACAAACAATAAATGTTTGAATCCACATATTATTATGGGCAAACTCTTTTTTTCAGACTAATATTTTCAACGATTTATAAAATCATTATTATATTTATAATGATTATTATATAAATTTTTAATTTATCGGGATTTTTTGATAAAATCATAATAATTTTCAGATTTTAATATGTCTAAAAAGAATTTCTTTTTCACCGGCCCCAGATTTTCCAGATAATCACTGTAGTACGGACAGGATTTTATGGATTCATAGTCGTTTTTAATCAATGCATATAAATCCTTCCTGTATTTTTCTTCAATAGCCATCAGAGCATATCTTGGACCATTTATCTTAAAAGCAAGCAAATCAAACTTATACATATCATACCAATCGTTTTCGATAAATATATCCATTAAGATTTGACCTGCAGGAACAGTGTCCAGAAATTTGGAATCAACAGATTCTGTAATTGATCCGTCATGCTTTTGACGCACATACAAATGCTTTTTGATAATGGAAATTCTTTGAGCTTTCAGAAACGTATAAAAGAAAAATGGCATGTCTTCAAAATAGATTCCAGTAGGAAACTTGGCATTGATTTTTGAGAGGAATTTTCTATCGAATATCTTTTGACAGGCACTTACAGATATGTCAAACAAAAAATCCTTGCACTCATGAGGGTTGAAAACACGATTTTCAAAGGATTTGTCAAAATTATTTAAATTAAACCAGCCATTTTGACTGAACTGGCCGTTGAAGTATTTGATGATTTGAAAAATTGATATATCAGCATTATTGTTTTTTGCTTCGAAATATGCAGTTTCCAATGCATCTTCACAAAACCAGTCATCAGCATCCAAAAACATTATATAATCTCCTGATGCAATCTTAAGGCCATTGTTTCTAGCCTGTCCAGGACCTTCGTTGTTCTGGTTGATGATTCTAATTCTGTTATCTTCAAACGAATTGATAATGTCTGAAGTTGAATCTGTTGAACCATCATTGATTATTATTAATTCAAAATCATCCAATGATTGATTCAAAACAGATTCAATAGCTTTTTTAATGAATTTCTCCCCATTGAATACAGGTAAAATAATAGAAACACTAGTCATCGAATAATATTTTATTTGCAATAGCTTAAATATTTGGCTAAAAAAAAAGAAAAAAAGTGTATTCAACTAGAAGGTTTGAGTACCACTAGTTGGAGATAACGATACACTTTGTGTGTCTAAAAGATTTGAATTGCTATCATACAGATTGATTGTTGCATGATCCGGATAATATGCATATGCGTCTGCACTTTGAACTTCAAGGTAACCGTTGGAGTGAACAGTAACTGGAACCATATTACCATTATTTAAAGTATTTCCATCTCTACTGTACCAGATTTGAAGTATTACATTTTTACCGGCATGTTCCTTACCTACATAGATGTTTGCATAAGTCAAATCACTCAATTCACTACCAGTTGAGAAACTTCCACCCTGTATCTTCATAGAAGTTGATTGAGGAGTGGCTGTTTTTTGTTCATTTGACTGTGATGGACTTGCTTGTGAAGAACTTGCCTGATTTGATGCATTTGATTGTGATGCAGCATTGGAAGCATTGTTTTGGGAAGGGGAATCCTGTGAGTGAGAGCCACTTCCAAATCCTTGAAGGTATATAAAAGCACCTGCCAATACGACAGCTATTATGATTAATGCTGCGATAATTATTTTTGTATTATCCGATTTTTTTTCATTGTTCATCGAATTAATCATTTTTTCATGACTATTCGCTTTCTTTTCCAAAGGTGTTCCACATTTTTTACAAAATTTTGCACCTTCATTGTTTTCAGCATTACAATTTGGACATTTCATATTCAAATACAACCTCACAACTATATTTGATTAATAATATTTTATCCACAATATTAAATAAAGTTATTTATATATCCATTTTCAATTGAAAAAGTAATGAAGTAATCCATATCAATGACAAATTAATAATGAAACTTTATCAAAAAATAAATTTAATTAAAAGAACACTTAATTAAATTAGAATTTATGTCTAAAAAATTAATTAAATTAAATGTAAAATAAATAAAAAATAGCTGGAAAAGATATGAAATATCTAATCATAAAATTTTCCCAAAAATTCTTTCATCCTCTTGTTGTCGGATGAGAAAACTTCGTCAGGAGAACCTTCCTCCACAATAACACCACCATCCATGAAAATTATGGTGCCGGCTACGTTACGGGCAAAAGCCATTTCATGAGTAACGATAACCATAGTCATGTGCTCAGCGGCAAGCTCCTTAATAACATCCAAAATTTCACCAGTCAATTCAGGATCAAGAGCTGAAGTAGGTTCATCAAAAAATAGAATATCGGGATTCATTGCAAGTGCTCTTGCAATAGAAACACGTTGTTGTTGACCTCCTGAAAGTTCACAAGGGTAGGCATCTTCCTTATCTTCCAAACCCATTTTCTTTAAAAGGTCACGTGCATGTTCGAAAACTTCCTTTTTGTCTCTTTTTTGAACTTTAATAGGTGCATTGGTAATATTTTTCATTACGGAATGATGAGGGAACAAATTGAAATTCTGGAAAACCAAACCGAAAGTTCCATCAAATTGAATTACACCGCTGTCTTCCTGCTCCAAATCTGTAATGCATCTGAGCAATGTTGATTTGCCTGAACCTGATGGTCCAATAATAGCTAAAACTTCACCCTTTTCAACACTAAGAGAAATATCCTTTAAAACTACATTATCATTAAAACTTTTTTTAAGATTTTTGATTTCAAGTAAACTCATAATATTCCCCCTATTCATAATAATCCAATTTATTCTCGACACGGGCCATTACAAATGCAACGAGTACATTGAATACATAATAGAATATACCTGCTACCAATAGTGCAGCAATGGATGCATCGGCAGCTGCAATTTGTTTAGCTACTGTAAACATTTCTGGAATTGCAATAACAAATGAAAGAGAAGTATCTTTAACAAGTGTAATTACTTCATTAGTAATTGAAGGAAGAACTACTTTTATAACTTGAGGAAGTATTATAATAAAAAATGTTTCGATTTTACTATAACCCAATACCTGAGCAGCTTCGTATTGTCCACTGTTGATGGATTCAATACCACCCCTATAAATTTCTGCAAAGTAAGCTGCATAATTAATTGTAAATGCAATTATAACTGCAATAAATCTATAATCACTGGAAAGACTCATACCAAATAAATAGTAAGGTCCAAAAAATACGACAATCAACTGTAGCATTAACGGTGTACCTCTCATGATAGAAATATATACTTTTGCAAGCCATCTGATTGGTGCAAAACCACTCATTCTTCCTCCCGCAACAAGTAAACCGAGAGGAAGAGAGAATAATAGAGTGAGTAAAAATATTTCTATAGAGGTAACCATACCTCCAAGCAACTGTTCAATTACTGTACTCAATATCATATAACTAATTCTCCCCTCTTAATTGACTAATTTATTTCGGTTGGATTAATGCATCTTCAGATATACCATAATCTTTTGCGATTTTAGCAACAGTACCATCTTTAAACATTTCATCTAAAGTAGCTTGTACTTTATCTTTTAATGCATCATTTCCTTTTTTAAATCCAATACCGTATTTTTCGGTGGTAATGGAATCGTTCAATATTTTGAAATCTGCAGCAGAATCATTTTTGTTTTTGATATCATATTCTGCAACACCAATATCCATAGCTACAGCATCACATGCACCGGATTCTAAATCCATGAATGCAGTGTTATAATCAGCCACTTCAGTTAAAGTAGCGAAAGAGTCTTTAATGGTTTTGTTATCACCATTAAGAGCAGCTAAAGCAGATGAATCTTTTTGTGTTTCAACAGTTTTACCTGATAAATCTTTGATGCTGCTAACGTTTCCACTTGATTTTACAACAAATATCTGTTTGTTATCGAAATAAGGATTGGACCATGTATAGTCATTTTCCCTTCCATCAATGGTAAATCCATTCCAGATACAGTCAATGGATCCTGAACTTAATTCAGCATCTTTTGCATCCCAGTCAATTGGTTGAGCTTTGAAAGTCCAGTTATTTCTTGCACAAACTTCTTTTGCTAAGTCTAAGTCAAAACCTGTGTAATTTCCGCTTGCATCTTTATATCCATAAGGTGGGAATTCTGCATCAAAACCAACAATGAATGTATTCTCATCATTAGCTGTCTGATTAGAATTGTTACTTCCCCCCAAAAAGTCAAATAGTCCCGCACTTACTGTTCCTACCATCATTACTGATACGAGGAGTAAGACCAAAATAAAACCTATCTTTTTATTCATTTTCAAACACCAATAGTTATAACTATATAAGTAGATTAAATCTACTTGTAATATAATTTATTTATTTACATATTTATTTATTTATATTAAATTTTTTAAAATAACATTTTACGAAGTTAAAAACAAAGTTTGAAAATAAATGTCAAACTAAAATCAATTTTAATAAAATTGTTGTTTTTTTTAAAAAAAAATTAGCCATATCACCAAATTAATTAGACAAACAATGAAAAAAAAATCTAAAAATTAATATTTTACAATTAATTGATTTTAAAAAAAAAGAAATAAATGATAAAACCCTTTGTTTTACCGAAAATATAATCAATTAATATTTATCATAAGTAATCATCATACCATTCAAGTTTAAATTATCTGATGGGAAACACATTTTTTGACCATCGAACACCATTCTAATTAAAGCATTTTCATTTTTTTCAAAATCAGATACTATAATATCCTCATGAATACTAGCCATTTTTCGTGTAAAAGATCCCATCACTTCTTCCGGAGCTTTAATATCCAACAAACCTTTTGAATAGTATTTTTCTATTGCATCAACAGTAGACTTTGCAGAATTTCCTTTACCATATGGATTTTGAGCATTTTTCATTCTGTCAGCAAATTCTTTATCATACAATATTTTTCTTGCATTATCAATTATTGCCTCTTTGTCAGAACCTACCAAAATATTTCCACCAGCAGTTACTGTTTCTGGCCTTTCAGTATTATATCTTAACGTTAAAGCAGGAATATCCAATGTAATTGCTTCTTCTTGAAGTCCACCAGAGTCTGTTAAAATCAAAGTTGATTTTGAAGTTAAAAGTAAGAAATCCAAATATCCTATAGGTTTAACAATGTGAACATGAGGCAAATTATTTAATTCATCAAATAAACCAAAGTTTTCAAGAGTATTCTTAGTCCTCGGATGAATTGGAAAAATAATGTTCATTTCATCTAATTCTTTAATAGCACCAATAATATTTGTTACTCTCTCCTTAACATCAACATTTTCCGCCCTATGCATTGTTAATGTTAAAATATTCTCCATATTTTCAATATCTAAATCATTGAGGGAATCATCTTCAAATCCTCTTTTTTTAGCAATTTCCAAGTGTCTGAAACAAGCATCAACAACAGTATTTCCTGTGATGAACATATCTTTTCTTGAAAATCCTTCAGCCAAAAGATTAATTGCAGATTGTTCAGTTGGAATAAAATACATAGTTGAAGTAACATCTGCAACCCTACGATTTACTTCTTCAGGCATAGTCATATCAAAAGACCTCAATCCTGCTTCAACATGTCCAATGGCAATATGCAATTTAGAAGCCACTAATGCTCCTGCCAAAACTGCATTAGTATCTCCTTGAACAAGAACAATATCAGGTTTCTCATCAATCAAAATTTCTTCAATACCTTTCATCATCAAACCTGTTTGGTTTCCATGAGTTCCGGACCCTACATGAATATTATAATCAGGAGTTGGAATTTCCAAATCTCTGAAGAAATTATCTGACATTTCCTTATCATAATGTTGGCCAGTGTGTAAAACAATCTGATTTATATCCCTTATTGATATTTCATCAATAATTGGAGCCATTTTAATAATTTCTGGCCTAGTCCCTAAAATAGTAGCTATTTTCATTAGTATAACCTCATCCAATAAATTAACTAAAAATTTAATTCTTAAAAATCTTATTTATTTTTCTCAATGGTTTAGTAATTCTCCAACTTTTAGATTTGAAAACTTGTTTGTGCATAACTTTATAATCTAAGAATTCCTGCTTGTTTATTTCATTATCTACTAATAACCTATCAACTTGACTGTTTAGTTCCTTATTATCGTTGATCAATTTAGATATCTCATAATTATTTAATTCAGTGTTTTCGTACTCTTCTTTTGTAATAATAGAAATTCTTGAATCTCTTTTTGAAAATCCAATAACGATATCCATTAATTCTTCTTCTGTATTATCCACAACACACAATACTTCCATATCCTTAAAATCAGAAAGTTTAATGCTTTCTAAATAATCTTCAAGAAACTCTTCCGCTTCATTAACATGCACTACTATAAATATTGAATTCATTATTTCACCATCAGTAATATTTAGTTTGTATATAACCATTCATATACTCTTTTACAATTTTTTTGGTCAGTATACTTAAAGAAGTTATCAACACGTGATTTATATTTTTCTTCCATTTCACATCCGTTGTTCATATATTCAATTATTCTATCGACCAAATCATCTTCATTTTCTACCACATCTCCAAAACCCATTGTTCTATAATCAAAATAACCTTTGTCATAGTGATAATCATCACCTTCATGATAATAGATAACTGGTTTTTTAAGGAATGCAAAATCAAAAAATACACTTGAGTAATCAGTAATCATCAGTGCAGAATCATTAAATAAAGTTTGATATGAATCATGAGTATTCACTTCAATAACATCATCATTAATGTCAAACAAATCTAAAAATGGTTTCAAATCATAATGAGGTTTAAATACTAGTTTATACCCATTTTCTTTGATAGCGTTTAATAAACGTTCATTTGTTAAAAAATTGTTTAATCTTCGATAATAATCTGATTTTTCAAAAGCTACTCTATTGATTAAAAATTTTCTCCATGTTGGGGAGAATAATATCTCTTTTTTTTCAACATTGAACTTTAGGTTATCATGTCTTGGAAGGCCAAATGCCTGAACTACCTCATCATCATAATTATAAGTATCTGATAAAATTGAATCCCTTTCATAATCTGATGATGTTAAAAACAAATGCAGATTTTGGAAAAATTTTCTAAGCCAACTTGATAAATCATCTTTAATAACACCATGCTGTAAAAAACATTTTTCAATTGTGAGAAATCCATTATAGTATGGATGTTTTGGGTTAAAAAATGGATTCAACCAACTGTGATTCACATGGGAAGAAATTATTTTTTCAGCGAATAAATATATAAACTTATTTTTAAAAGAATCAATCGGAACAATGTTTTTATCAATTTTCTTCATTTTATTGAAATCTTCACAATCTTTACTGATAACATAATACTTTTCTATATCATCATCCTGTTTAATGGCGTATTTAAATAAATGCATTGCATTATCATCGCAACTGTCAACACGATCCTGAAATATCCAAATACGTTTATTCTTCATGAAAGGATATAAAAATAAATAAATCAAATGAAACAATAATGCTTGAATCATTGATGAATTATGGTCCTTAATTATCTTTAAAATAGAAATAAATTCCAATTTTAAAGCCTTTGTAAATGAATAAGGTTGTGTTAAAAAAGATTCATCTTTTGAATTATATATAACCATTTCATTATCTTTAATCAGATAATTGCATACCTTTGAAAGTCCTGCATCATAATTCTGAAATTGTAATGGATTATGAATCTCGGCATGATTTCCATTCTCATCATATATCAATTTGAAATAAATCTTTGATATCTCATCTTTTTTAAGGGGTATCTTAAAGTCAACGGAATAATCAAAACTCCAACATATACCAATAGATTCTTCGGGATATCTGTTAGTTGTAGGGTAAGAAAAGAATTTACCTTCATAAACTTCTTTTCCTTGAGAATTAATTTTAATAGCTTCAATTCTTAAATAATCATAATCACAGCAACTTTTAAAAAATGTTGAAATATTTAAAGAATTATCAATTACTTCTATAACATCACAAATAAGTAATTCATTGTGCAACTCATTTATAGTGTAATCTTTTGATTTTAAGAATACCTCATTACCTTTCACATCAATATGAAATTCATTATTCTTTAAGTATATCAATAATGATTTTATCAAATTAGGAATAAAAATATGATTGACGATTATATCCTCATCAATATATGCCAGACATTCATGCAAATTAGATCTGAATTCTTTAAATTCCTGTTTAGTTAAAACATCAGATGTTTGAATCCTATAATAAAATTGCATATCATATGCTATCACATATTTTATAAAATTGGGAATAAACCCTAAACAGTCATATGAATAATCAAACAGCTGTTTATAAAAACGATTGACTTTATTGATGAAAAAATTCTTATGTGACCTGGATATATCTGAAACTGACGATTCATCTACTCTAATACGATAATAATATTTACAATCATTAATAAAAGCAATGCGCTTTTCATTTATCAATATTTTATTGATTAATAAGGCTCCTTCTCCTATAAATAACTCTTCATCAAATGAAAATGAATCAAAAACATTCCTTTTAATAAAACAAGATGAAATATCTGCTTGAGGATAAGTATAATCTTCAAATACATCAATTATTTTAGTTTTAGAAAATTTAGGACTAAGCAAATACTCATCATCATTACCCAAAAATTCTATTGGAATCGCTATAATATTAACATCATTCTTTTTAAAAAAATCATTTACTGATTCCAGTGCATTATTAGATAATTCATCATCACTATCTAAAAAATTTACATATTTTCCAGTTGCATATTTCAAGCCTAAATTTCTAGCACTGGATTGGCCTTTATGGCTTTGAGATAAAACAATTACATTGGAGTATCTTTCTTGATATTCCAAAGCTATATCAGCGGAACTGTCGGTTGATCCATCATCAACCAATATTACTTGAATATCATCAAAATTAAAAGAT
Organism: uncultured Methanobrevibacter sp.; assembly: GCF_900314695.1. NCBI lineage: Archaea > Methanobacteriati > Methanobacteriota > Methanobacteria > Methanobacteriales > Methanobacteriaceae > Methanobrevibacter > uncultured Methanobrevibacter sp. Next base: position 27,033 of record NZ_OMWD01000017.1, read on the forward strand.
TGATTTAGTAAAGAGTCAATGCAATTTTTAATATATAATTCACTATTATAAAATGCAGTAATAATTGAAAAAGTATAATCTCTATCCATAAAATCCCTTATAATTAAATTACATCCAAATCAGACAGTTCATCAAGTAATCTATCTCCGTTTTTCCCGTCATGAAATTCATTTATCTTGGAATATCTTTTTTCATATTTTTCATCCATTATATAATTATTTGATATTGCATATTTAACCTCTTCAACCAATTCTTCCGGACTGAAAACAGGGACTCCATCACAATTATTCTCATTGATTGGAGGTATTGCTCTGTAGCATTTAATTAAATAATCTTTTTCTTCCCAATAATAAATTATATATGCTCCACGGTAATGGGCATCGTATGATGCAGATGAATAGTCAGTGATGAATATTTTTGATTCAGCTAATCCTTTAGCAATATCATTCTCAACACACTTTGCGTATTTTGGATTTAGATTATTTAAGAAATCTGTAAATTTAGGATGACATGAGATGATTAACCTATCCAAAAGGCCATTTTTATCAAATGCTTCTAAAATTCTCATATAAGCTTTGAAATAAGTTGTTTCCTTTATTGCATCTTCATCCATAACAAAGGATTCTTCCCAATACCTATATGTCAACATTACCATAATCTTGTCTGCATCATCATCCATTTTAGCCAAATCAAATTTTGGCAATCCACATTTTATCAAATCTTCATCCTCAAAACCACACTTGTAAAATTGGGTTGCTTCCAAATCAGATGAAATGATATTTTTATAAAAATTAACTGTTTCATTATCTTTTCTAAAATTTGCTGCAGCAGGATTATCCACTGGTTTTGAAAACATGATTCCATGCTGTAAAAATATTAAAGGTTTGCTGCGGATGCATTCATTTAATCGTCTGATATACAACCTTGGGTTAATAACATGATTAGATAATTCCGATGAAATAAAATATCTGCACAAATAGATATATAAATAATGTCTAAATGAATATTTCTCTATAATATTCTTCCCATATAAAGATTTAAGTCTTGGGTATTCCTCATTATTCTTATCAATTACAAAATAAGTTTTTGACTTTAATTTTTCTTGTCTTTGTCTTTCCATTATTTTTTCAAAAGCATAAAAACCTGATTCACATGCCCTGTTTGTTTCCTTTTCAAACATTAAATTAATATTTCTTGTGCCAATTAATTTTGATAAGGCAAAAGCAAATGAATCCTTAATCATGTTAACTTTTTTATATTCTTCCTCAAATTTAATATTAGTAATTCTTATTTTAAAACCATTGATAATACTTCTAACAATTATTAAATTATCTCCAACTTTCTTTTTGACCCAATAATTCATGCCTTCATGATGAGTTTTCATTAGAACCGGAACAGAAAGATCTTGAGATTTACCTATCCTTAAATTATTATGTATCCTTTCACTTTCAAGGATATCTTTCATAGCAATTTTAATAATTGCATAATCTTTTAGTTTTTTTTCACTGGATCTACGCTTAACCTGACCGACGACTTCACCATTAAGAAGTATTTTATCAAATCCTTCAATCTTGTGGGTAATGTCAGTAAATAATCCATAAAAACATACATAATCATCAGTAACCTTACATTTTAAATTCTGACGTACTTTACAATATTTATTAACATTATTTGTCAAATATAAAATGTTAGATTTACTAGTATATAAATAAAATTTAGTCCCATCTATATTTATAACATCAATTAATGAAGAAGGAATGCTTGTGGGTTGTTCAGACAATCTTATGTTGTTAAATTCTTCAAATAAATTTAAATTAACACGAACATAAACACTCTCAAAATCAACATAGATGTACTCTTCACCATCCTTTTCAATATAACTCAAAATCGTTTTCATTAGATAACCTTAATAAATATTAATTTTTTAATTATATAATTAAATTTATAATTTGAAATTAATAAAAGTAATGATAAAATAAAATTAAAAATAGTTGTAATGAAACAACCATAAATTAAAACTAAAATTATTTCGCACCAATAACCCTGTTTACATATGGAATCCTATTAAAAATAGCCATAATTAACCAACATACACCAAACGATAATATGAATGCCAATATAATTGAAGATTTGTAACCATTAAAATGACAGACCTTTAAAACTCTAATGACAAGATTGATTATAACTTGATGGAGTAAGTAAAAACCATAACTGTACTTTGCTATTGATGCTACTGAACTGTGAAAAATTTTATCAGGCACTTTTAAGAATTTATTATTAATTTTAATATCACTGAAATTCCTAAATAATAAAAATACTCCAATTACTTCAATTGCTGAAAAAATTGAATATCTATCAAACTTAACCAATTTTGTTGGAGAAGATAGTAAAAAGGATGCATAAATTTCACAAGCAATTACACCAACGATTAAAATTATTGGAAGATATTTATTTGTAAATATTTTTCGTTGAGTATGTCTTAAATAATAACCTGCCACTACCATCCCAATAGGTCCACTGAAGTAAGTAATCTTAATTGGGAAATTTATGAATAATGTATAATCAAAAATACATGTAATTAACCATATTACCAAGAAATATTCTGCTTCTTTTAAATCAGCATGCAACAACCATTTGTTGAAAATAGGCATGATCAAATAGGTACCTAAAATCATCCAAAAGAACCAATATGGTCCAAATCCCCATGACGTATGTCTCCATGCACCTATAATAAAATTAACAATATTAGTAATGTTAAATCCATCTATGACATGTAAAAAACCTGGATTAAAATATTGTATAGAAATAACAAACAAACTTAGAACAATTCCCCAAAAAATGAATGGTTCTATAATTCTGGGAAGTCTTTTACCTAAAAAAGATTTTATATTCCATTCACGACCTAAAGATAATGCTCCTGACAGCATCAAGAATAAATCAACACCTATTACAGTAGTAACATAAAAAAAGTCACCAAAAACCCAGTTAAAATTCAAGGTACCATCATAGAATACCATTACATTACCTTTTAGCCTTGCTAAAACATGAATCATTATTACACAAGTAATAGCTAAAGCTCTTAAAGCATCAAAATAAAAAATATGCTTCTTCTTTTTTTTCACATTCCCATTATTCATAGATTATTCCTACCCACATTTATATTAAATTAATATAATATAGTTTATTTTTAATAAATCATTTATAAATAATTTTCTAATAATCTACATAAATCACCGCATTATTATTTAAAAAAAATAATAAATTTTTAAAATTTTAGTGTATTACACAAAATTTCAATTAATTGCAATAAAGCAATAATTTTTCAATTTGCATGATATCAAACTTTTAAAAAAACAGGAAATAACATTGTTCGCAAGAAATTCTCCCTCTTTTTTAAACAGAGGATTTTCAATGACTTAAAATCCATTCATAACATCTTTTTGAATTGTTATGGTCATTATATCTAAAGAAATTCTCAACACGGTTTAAATAAATATCTTCCATTTTACAGCCATTATCAATATATGAAATAATTTTTTCAACTAAATCATCCTCATTGTCTATAACCGGACCGAAACCCATGGTTTTATATTGGAAATATCCATTTTGAGAATCATAATGATAGTCATTAGCATATTGATAATATATCAAAGGTTTTTTTAGATATGAAAAGTCAAAAAATATTGAAGAATAATCTGTAATCATCAAAGCAGATTCATTAAATATCTCCTGATATTTCTTATCCAAATCTATTTTAACATAATCATTTTTGTTGAATAAATCCAAGTATGGAGTTAATTCAGGGTGAGGTTTAAAGATAATTTCATATTCATGATTTTTAGCATATTCAATTAACATTTCATTATTAATTAAACTGTTGAATCTTTTAAAATACTCCGAACTCAACAAATCCTCTTTGTTTGTTAAATAATTCCTCCAGGTCGGCATTATAACAATTTGTTTTTTAAGACCACTATTGTCCAAATTATCATATCTTGGAAGACCTAATAACTGAATCACCTTATCTCCGTAATTGTATCCTTCATCAAACAATGATTTATATTCAGGAATTGTTGAAGATACAATCAATTTTGGATTTCTATCATATTTTCTAAGCCATGAAGACATATTATCTTTTATAACACCATGTTGTAAAAAATAAAAATCAAGATTGGTTGCTCCCGCCATTAATGGATAATTTTTATTTAAAAATGGATTTAAATCATATTCTGTTCCTTGCGAAGAAATCAACTTATCGCAAAACAGATAATAAATCCTATGTTTTACTGAATCACAATCCAAAATCTTGTCTTTAAATAGCATTGACAATCTGGAAAAATCCCTACTTGAATTATGTATTACAAAAAACTTTCTAATTCCATCTTTTTGTTTTATAGCATATTTAAAAAAATGTTCGGCATTATCATCCGCCATTGTTTTTCGGTCCATTACAACCCATATTTTTTTGTTATTCATAAACGGATATAAAATCAAATGAACTAATCGAAAAAGAATGGCTTGAGTATAAAAATCTGGCCTTTTTTTAATAATTTTAAACAGTTCTTTAAATTCATTTGAAATCATTTTAAAATAAGAAAAATCCAAAACATTAAATGAACCATCAAAGAAAACAAGTTTATTGTCTTTGACATAATATCTGCTTAAATCAGACATATTACAAAATTTTCTAAAACGAATTGGATAATCAATGCCATCATATGATTTTATATTAAGTTTGATAGATTTGTCATTTATTGGAATTTTAAATTCAAAATTAAATATTGTTTTATCCCTCCTTGTTGGATAATCATAAGATTCAGGTTGAATTTCTTCACCATTGCATATTCCATAAACACCCATTTGAGAATTATCGCAGTTAAGATAACCTGAAATATTTAAAATATTATCTCTTAAAGTAATAAAATCAATATTAATTTTGTTAAATGACTCCATGAAAAAGTATATGTAAAAATAGATATTTAATACTTAAGTAATCCAATCGGCACCCTAAATAAATAACAAAAAAAAAGAGTTTAAAGTATTTAATAACTTGATTGCAAACCATCATCAATATTCAAATTAAACTCTGATTTTGACTTAGATAAAAACATTGTCCCATTATATGTTGAATGAACAGTGTAATTACCGTTTTCCAATGCAAACAATTGAATTGTAGCACGGCCGTTTTCATCTGTAGTTGCATTATATTTTGTTGCCCAACCTTTATCATCCAATATTTTAAAATCAATTCCCTGATTTGGAATAACATTCTTGCGGTCATCTTTTAGAACAACTACAAATGAGTCCCCATTCTTTAACGTTTTGTTGCTTTCAACTTCAATTTTTGATGTATGACTATTTGCAGAAATGTAGGAAAATGCCAAAATAGCCACAATAATGACAACTACAATAACAATTATAATCTTTTTTGTATCCATTAACCATCCCTCTAATAGTTAATCATTTGTTGTGAATCAATAAAGTATCAATTTCTGTTGTTTTAAGAACCTTTTCAGCTACGCTTCCAATGAAAAATCTATGAAGCCCACTTTTACCTGAAGCAGAAATAATTATCAAATCAACATCTTCCCTTTCAGCAACTTCATTAATAGTTTCTGCAGGAAATCCCACTTCAACAAGAGGTGTGACTTTAATATCATCAGGAAACTTCTTTATCATCTTATTGACTGCATCTTCAGCTTCCTTAACCAATCCTTTATTAATTTTTCTAACGTTTGATCTTGATTGGAAAGCAGAAGAGGTTAATTTACCTGCGACAGATAAAATTATAATTTCACCATCGTCACCAAGCAATTTGGTTGCTCTTTCAACTTCATCATCAGCATATGTAGAACCATCAGTAGGCAATAATATTTTTTTGTACACGTAAACACCTTTAATAATTTTATGTAATTACTGATTTATATAGATATATTAAATTTGAAGATATTATTCACTTTTTAAACAAATTAGTCAATTTTGATATTTAAAATAACTTTAAATCGATATATAAGCAATAACTCTTTAAAAAAATCACATCCTACAGGAAGTAACACCTACAGATTATGAATAATAGATTTATATTTTACACAGGCCTCCCCAATAGATATTACCATTTCACAATCAAGGTTCATGGCTATTTTCAACCCATCCCTGAATTCCTCTTCAGAAGCACCAACAGTTCCGGTCTTTTTGAAGTTTCCGATATTGTTGAAAAATATCCTATCAGTGAGACTTGGATTTTCATCCAAAAACTCAATAGCTATTTTTTTGGAAGCACTTGAAGCCGGAACCACAAATTTTGAGAATTTCAGCACACTTTCAAAAATATTGCTGTCTCCAATATGGCCAGATTCTGAAGAAACTGTAATTACGCATGTAAAGTCCCCGAACAATTTTTGAAATTCCCTTAAGACGGTTTCCACTCCAGCGGGATTGTGTGCATAATCAACAAAAAAGTCCTTTCCTCTTACTTTTGTGATTTCCTCCATCCTACCGCTTACACCTGTAAAGCTTTCAATTGTAGGTAAAATCTTTTCATATGGAAGTTTCAGGAATTTATGGGCTGCAATTATCACTCCAACAATATTGTATACATTGTGAAGTCCATCAATTGACATTTTCACTTCCAGTTTTTCATCAGGAGTGTGGAGATCGAATGTTCTGTTTTTCAAATCCACATTTGTTGCGATATAGTCCACTTGAGGTGTTGTAAGACCGCATTTGCAGAAGTAATATCCGCATCCCGAAATAATTTCCTTTACGTTTATTTCACGGCCACATACACATTCCTTTGTTCCTACGGATTGTGGAGTTTCATCGACTCCAAATGTTATGACTTCACCTTTAAAGTCCAGTTCCCTAATCAAACCCATTATTGTTGGATCATGACCATTTACTATCAATGTGCCTTCATTCAACTCAGATATGAATTCTCCTTTTACATTTGCATAATCTATAAAGCTTCCAAGGTCATTCAAATGGTCTGGAGTGATATTGGTTATAAGACCACCCTTCATGGAAGTGTTTTTGACTATTCTCCCAACTGTTCCCGGAACACCAAATGTGCCAACTTCCAGTATGCCAACGTCCCCTTCCAATCGGGATTGCAGTATTGGAATGAATTCCGCATTTCCCTGCATTCCTTCAAGGCCGTGTTCTGACGGTTTTATGCCATTATCATATGCAATCTTTTTAAGCAATGTGGTTGATGTTGTCTTTCCATTTGTTCCGGTTATTCCAAAAACGTCTTTGTCGGCTTTGATGTTTTCAATAACATCATTTAACTCCAAAATAGGCTTTGTACATCTTTTAATCACATCTGCATCTTTTGGAAGGCTTGCCGGAGGTATTACATAATCCACCTTTTTAAAAAAAGTATCTGGAGTCTTTCCGTAAAACACATCTATATCATATCCATCAAGGGATTTTGCAAAACGGCAGTCCTTTTTAAATGCAACATCAGTTCCGATTACATTGTATCCTCTCTGTTTGAGGATTCTGGCTATCAGGTTTCCATTTGCCCCACAAACACCAATGATTCCAAATGTCTTATCCTTATTCATATCTTTTTCTCCCGTCTTCAAGTCCTATCTTTATTTTGTTGACAATGTTTTCACGGTCAAATGATATGAGCGGACCCATATGCAGAATGATGTCTCCAGGTTCGGAGTATTTGAATGACAGTGCCGCTGCCTCTTCAAGGGATTCTGTTGCAACCTTTACCATTTTTTCATTTGAAATTGCATCAAGGATTTCCTGAGCTATGTGAAGTTCCACTTTCTGAATGGATTCATCAAATCCGCTTGCAAGCACTGCCTTGATGTTATCGTACTCATCCAAAATCAGACCCACCTCATGCTTGTCCCTTACCCATGAAGTGTCGAAGTGGTCAAGGAAAACAACAAGATTTTTTCCTTCAAAGTAATCCAGTGTAGTTCTGATTCCATCAGGAAGAAATGCCGCATCAATGATTACCTGTCTTCCATTCATTTCTCCGAAGTCTTCCATGTGTGCGGATATTCCCTTGAATTCTGTCAATCCTTTAATAATATCCTCTTCACTGAGACCGTAGTTTATACCGACTGCTGCGGCACCCACTGCATTTTCGAAAAAGTAGCTCATCATATAAAATGGTGTTTTGAATTTCCTATCACCGTATTCTATGGTCAGTTCCTTATCGCCCATTGTTCCCTTGAAGTCAACATCCTTGTCAAGGGCGTAGAAAATTGTATCCTCCCTTAGAAGGTCAGTTTCCCTCATGCATTCTGCATTTGCAATGAATGTTTCACATATATCCTGCATAATCAGCTTGCGTTTCTGGTATTTTTCGTAAGACCCTTCAAATTCGTTCAAGTGTTCGGGTGTTAAGTAGGACAATACTCCAATCTTAATGTTCAGCTGGTCCAAAAGACCTAGTGACCCATGAGGCAGTTCAAAAACAGCTATATCACATTCATCAGCCTTTCCAGTTACTATTCCATCAATGATTGTTTCTGAAACAAGGTTGTTTGCAAGTGATGAACATGACCATACATTATAACCTGCTCCTTTAAATACACTTGTAATGAGAGTAGTTGTAGTGGTTTTTCCCATGGAACCTGTAATACCGATAATGTCTGTGGAAACAAGGTCATTTATCATTTGAGAGAATTCTTCATTGGTCAATATCTTAACATCACTTTCATCAATGAGCTTTGCTATTGGAGCTGTGCTCGGCAAAGTCGGAGGAACATAAACTGCTTCTATCCCATCCAAAGTAGGGTTTGGATTTTTCAAATCCAAAATTACTCCTTCCTCATCCATCTTATGCAACCATGTTTGATAAATAGGTTTGAATTCTGACATTTCCTTTAAATCTGTCATTATTACCTTATGACCCAAATAATTAAGCAATCTTGCAACAGGCCTACTTGCATTTCCAGCACCTACAACTAAATAATTCATAAAAAATTTCTCCCTAAGTAATCTATTCAGTTATAACTTTGATTTTTAATGTTTAAATATATTGTTAAAATGAAGATTTTATTAATTGAATATGACATAATTAATTTTATGTCAAGACAGGATAAGATTGTTAAAACAAGCATCATAGGCATTGTGGTAAATTTGATACTTGTAGCATTCAAAGCGACAATTGGAATTCTTGTAAACTCCATTGCAATTACTTTAGATGCAGTCAATAACCTAACTGATGCTTTATCATCAATCATTACAATTATTGGAACAAAACTGGCTGGAAGGGCACCTGATAAAAATCACCCATATGGATATGGTAGAATTGAATATTTTTCATCCGTAATCATTGCTGCGATTGTCCTGTGGGCAGGTATCACTGCATTGATTGAGTCTTGGCCAAAGATATTCAATCCGGACGTGACATCATACAATACAGTGTCACTGGTAATCATTGCCGTTGCAGTTGTAGTTAAATTTGCACTTGGAAAATATGTGAAAAATGTAGGTGAAAATATAAACTCGCAGGCACTTGTTGCCTCTGGAAGCGATGCGTTTTTCGATGCGATACTTTCACTTTCAACACTCATTGCAGCTATCATATCAATATTCTGGCATATTTCTCTTGAAGGAATTTTGGGAGTAATCATTTCATTAGTGATTATAAAGGCAAGTATTGATATGCTTAAAGAGACTCTTGACAGTATGATTGGTGCAAGAGTTGATTCCGAGCTATCACGCAGAATTAAGGATTCCATTTGCGAAGTTCCCGAAGTTTACGGCGCATATGACTTGAGCCTTCATAACTACGGACCTGAAGATATGCAAGGATCAGTTCATGTGGAAGTCGATGACACTTTGAGTGCACTTGAAATTCAAAATCTAAGCCGTCAGATTACCTTAAAGATTTACAATGAATTTTCAATCGCCCTAACAATTGGAATTTATGCAAGAAACGACAGGTACTCCAACATCAGAAGTGACCTTGAAAACATAGCTTCACAATACGAGGAAATTTTGGAAATTCACGGTTTTATAGTATATGAAGACCAAAACCTGATTACCTTCGACATGATTGTTGACTTTGATGCCGACAGAGCCAAGGTCAAGGAAGAAGTTCTCTCAAAAATCCAGGCAAAACATCCACAGTTCAATTACATGATAATTGATGACTATGACATAAGTGATTAATACTAAAAGAAACATAATTAATAGATAGGTGAAAACTATGGAAAATAAAAATATACTTTTAATTGCCATTGCTATTTTGATTATAGCAGTTATAGGTATTGCAGCATACAGCACAGTAAACCTGCAAAATAATGCAAGCAATACAACAGACAATACATCATCCAATGTATCCACAAATACTGGAAACATTAATTCAACTAGTAACGCTACTCAAAATAATACCAACAATACAACTATTGTTGGAGACAATTCTGTATTGAATATTTCCGCTTTAAACAAGACAAATGGCACATATAAGATATATGATCCTCAATCAGATTCATATGTTACTGTCATTGGTGAAAAATTCGATAATGGCGTTAACAGATGGTACACTTATGACAAAGATGGTGTAAGATATTACAATACAAGAATTAACCACTAATTCTTGTCTTTTCTTTTTTTTAATCAAAAAATACAACATTAATTAAATTATCCCTATATGTTGTCTCATCCCTTAGAGATTCTATGTGATGGATGGCATTTAATTTCAAATCCTCTAATTTAATTCTAATTTCCAAATCCTTAAAATCAACATTGAAATGAATTAAGTATTTCAAATCCATTTCATATGTGTATATGGCCCAGTCAGGCCCATTGATGTCAAGTAGCTTGATTGACCATTTGGACATTATGGCGTTGATTTTGGATGTGACTTCAGATATATCGAAATCCGAATTGATTACTATTTCTTTCATTGATATAAACTCTCAGGCTCGATGTCTTTTAAAAGATTGCTTATTTCAATTACATTACCTTCATCCAAAACACCAAAGCTAATGATATGTTCCTTTTTAAGGGACATTATCTGGCTTTCTATTACCTCATTTGTTGAAACCAATAAAAATGTTACCCATTCGTCATCTTCTGAAATATACTTGCACGGTTCAAAAAATTGGTTTTTGAAAAAGAAAGTAACTAATAAATCCTCTACGTTTTCTTTTGGTTCTCTTTGGTTTTCTTTAGCAAATTGTCTTTCCAATTCTAGAAATTTTTCCTTAAAATTCATGTTCAAAGATTTGTTTATAATATTTTATATAGATTTTCCCAATTCAAAATTCTTCCATATAACGTTTTACTACTTCAATATTGCAGTTCTGAAACCCTTCAGACAATATCAACCATATCGCTTTGATAAAACCTTCATCAGATAATTTATTGCAGTTTTCAAGCTGCAGTTGTCTGTAATCTGGACTTTCTATTGTATCCTTAAGGAATTGTGTTTTTATATCCTCCCTTAAATCCCAATCCAAAAATCCTTCTAGCAACTCCTTGATGTAGATTGCAAACGTGTTTCCTATAGTCTTTGCAATGTCAACATGTTCTGAGTCCAAATCCTTTTGAATAGCTGTGAATGAAGAATAATCCTGATAGCCGAATATTGTAAATCGTCCCTCAACGTTGTGGGCTGCATATTCATCAATCAAAGAGTTGAAACTTGAATTACTCAATATATAAATAATGACTGCTTCCACATGCCTGTTTTTGTTCACATCGAGTATTTTACAGGTGGTGTGGACCAAAAATTCCTTTAATAAAAAATGTGACAGTTCATGAATCAAAGTTGTGATTTGAAGGGATTTGCGCTGTCTGTCATCTACATAAATCTTGTTGAACTGGAAGTATCCTAAATCTTCACCATATGACTTGTACTCTACGCTGACGAATGCCTTTGCAAAGAGCAACACCTTATCAAGTATGTTTAGACTGTCCAAATCGATTGAATTATCCTTGATTGCGTTATCCAGATTTCTGAATCCCTGTGCTTTAATTGAATGGACAATATCATTAAAATCATCAATTGTAAAATCAAAATTGCATATAAGTTCAATATTGTCCTTTGTTAAAATGTTGGATGAATCCCCACTACCCTTGAATTCAATTTTTGAGTTGATTTCAATGCCTTTAATGGAATCCATATCCTGAGGATATTTCAAGGTTACAAGACAATCCGGACAGAAGTTTTCAACTGCATCGAATCTTTTTTTGCATTTCGGACAGATTTTTATTGACTTTATCGCCGGTGCCTCAAGGCAATGATCATATTTTACATAATTCCCCTTAAAATCATAATCATTCATTTCAATATATGAAGATTCAAGCTTCATCATCGGCCGCACATCCTCAATCAATGCCATCTTTTCAAGGTCAGGTTCCACATATTTATCCAATTGGGAATAATCACTCATCAAATCACCACATATACAGGAATGATGACGCAAAACTTATAAACCAGATTACCACAGCTACAATCAGAATATATTTTCCATGTTTTGATGCTTTACTTGAGTTTTTACGTGTCATCAGGTAAATTCCAATAATAATGCCAATTAGTGGAATCAGAATTGCAAAAATATAACCCAACACAATTGCCAAGGTGTGTGATTCTTCATAAGCAGGCCTTTGAGGATTTTCAGCCCCTGGAACAGAATTAATTTTTGCCCCACAGCTTTTGCAGAAATTTGCACCGTCCGGCAACTCCACTCCACATGACGGGCAGTACTTTACCATAGTTACTCACCTAATTCGAATACTTTTTCTATCAATTGTTCTTCAGTTTTGTAAAAATCAAGTTTTAAGATTGTCATCAATGTTTCCGGAGCTCCAATGAGTTGTGTCATTGAATACCATGGCAGAAATATGTTTTTTGCACCCTGATTGTAACATAGCTTCAAAATTTCAGGCAAATTATCAGTTTGTTCTTTGTTGAGTATAACTGTAGCATCAGATGTTGGCTGGTTAAGTCTGATGGATTCATTTGCTACAATTTCCTGACATTTAAAATTAGTTGCTTTAGTGGAACCTGTCAGATTATCAACTGTAGTTTTATTATTTTTGATAGATAATTTGAATATGTTTCTGTTCTCAATGAAGTATACCTCACCGACAGCAGGTTTTGTCTTTAAGAGGTCATCAGGCAAATCACCATAAAGTTCCTCTTCTACTTCCTTTTGAATTTCGGCAAGATTGACATAGGGAATAAAATCCTCTTCCTCGCCGGCTATTTTTTTCAAAAGACGAATGATTTCTTCATTCTGCTTTTCAATATTCTTATTGATTTTTATTAACTCGGATAATTCAGACATACTAGTAGTATATACTTCGTGATTATTAAACTATATGATTGAAAAAAAAATTGAATGGACATTGAAGAACGCTATATGAATAGATAATAAATTGCGTTTGAAAGTCTATCATCATTTGCAAACTTTTCAAAGCCAAGGCAATACTTCAAAAGCTCGGAACGTGGAATCAGCACATTATCACTTTCGGGATTGATAATAATTCCATCCATATCCTCGCTCAATACAAAATTAACCAAGGTTGCAACATTGACAATCTGAGAGTATTTGAAATAGTCTGTGCCAACATAGTCCATTTTTTCATGGGATGTGAACAATGTCGCATACTCTCCACCAATCATATCAACATACATCTGAGCCAGCGGCCCTGTTGACTTCATGGATATTATTCCATCCGCTGCATAATCAGACAGGTCATTCGCAGACAGCATCAATGCAAGCATCGTAGAAGATGCCAGCTTTTCAAATAATCCTTCATAATAGCCAATGTTTCTGGAGTCAGTGATAAAATCCTCCAATTCACGATTGTCAATATTATCATTTAAGCTTTTAAGTTCATCTTCACCATAAGGGTTATCTGAAAAGAAATTGGTTTTTGGAAGGTTGGTGATGCCCAATATGAACTTGTCTGTAAAGAGATACTTTTCGGAAGCTGGATTTAAGATATATCCTTCGATGTCTGTAGTCTTTATGACGTTCTGATACAGTTCAAAGGAATTTTGAAGAACCTGTATGTCCTCACTATCTGTGTAGAACTTTTTGAACTCATCCATATCCGTAAAAAGAGGAGTGATTTTAGCCTCTTCATCCTCATAGATGATGAAATTAAGAGTATCATTTTCCCTTTTGGCGGGAATGAACAGATTGGAATATTTAAATTCATTAATCAATTTCAAAAGAAGAGATTGGGTTAGCTTATCATCATTTGCATGAATGTCTTCAATAACCAATCGCAGGTGTTTGTGGTTTGCCATTTTATCTAGTCTGCAAAAGAGTCTGATCCATCAAAATGCTTTTCTATTGTGGAATCTCCATTTTCAAAAACAACATAAATTTCATTGCCCTTATTGATTACAGATTTATATTCATAACCTTCAACTTCATCTATTGCATCATATAAATTCTGCATTGTCAAATCTTTGTCCTCATCAAGTTTTTCAAGAATGTCATAAGTTTCATAATCCATACTGCCCAATCTTGGATTGATGATACCTTTTCCTTTAGAGGAATTGATTACCTCCCTTTTTTCTTCTCTGAGTTGGAATCTTATTTCATTTTTATATTCATTTGAACCGTTTTTCTTGTCTACAAAATCAATGGCCTTATAATAGCTTTTTATGGCACCAAATCCATCCCCTAATTGCCATTGAGATCTTGCTTTCCATTGATATGCTCCGGAAATATTTGAAAACCTATAAAATGAATCTTTATACTCTTTAATATAATTTTTAAAGCACTGCAAGGAATCATAAAATCTGTTTAGTTGATATAATGATTTTCCCTTAATATACTTCATGGAAGCGTCTGAACCTAAATTTAAATCGATTGCCTTATTTGCATATTTCAATGAATTTTCGAAATCCTGTGCATCATAAGCATCTTTAGATTTTGTTTCATATTCCCTATATTCCTCAACGAGTTTTTCTTCTTCACCATATATTTTTTTAATCTTATCTTCGGGAGAAACAATAAATTTAGTTCCACAGGAGCAAGTTTCAACTCCATCGTCGACAAATTTTCCACATGTTGGACAGAATGGCATTAAATCACCTATTTGAATAATTTGTAATATGTTATTTAAAAATATTGCTATAAGTAATATTTATTAAACCAGCTAATATTTAATTAGGACTCTTTTGAAAAATTCCTTTTCAAGAGTTTCAATATTTGAATTATAATCAAAATAGCCCATTTCACACAATTGCTTCAACTTATCCTTGAACATTTCAAGCTCATGAGTGTCACAAAATGTTCCTGACTTGAAAAAATCCGTTAGGATTTTCACTTCTTCCTCATACAACAATGTTTTTTCATATATTTCAGCCAGTTTCAAATAGACTCTATAGTCATTTTTATCCAGCAGGTTCCTAAAGAATGCAATGGCCTTTTCAAAGTCATTATTTTTGATGAATTCCTCCCCCTGGC
The DNA here is from genome assembly GCF_900314695.1 of uncultured Methanobrevibacter sp. Taxonomy (NCBI): domain Archaea; kingdom Methanobacteriati; phylum Methanobacteriota; class Methanobacteria; order Methanobacteriales; family Methanobacteriaceae; genus Methanobrevibacter; species uncultured Methanobrevibacter sp. Next base: position 42,446 of record NZ_OMWD01000017.1, read on the forward strand.
TAATGAGCAGGTCAGTTCCTGAATCACTTATGCTTTCAAATTCGCCGACATTGTGGATTTTGTCTATGGCTTCCCTAAAAGTATCAGGCAGAAACTGGTTTGAAATCATGTCAGAGTATACATAACCCATAAATCGATTGTCCATCATGTAAGTCCTGCAGAAATCCCCTTCAAAGCGCATTCCTCTACCGTGAGTCTGCACCAAAGCAAGACATGTCTTGTAGTCCATCCATTTGGCATTATCCATTGCTCTCATTTGAGTCTGCTTATCTCCCAAATCAGGATATGGTATTTTATAGATTATTTGAAAGCGACATTCATCGCCAGGCAGGTCAACACCTTCATTCATGGATGGTGAAACCAAAACCAACGCTTCTGTCGATTTTTTAAACTCCTCCAAAACCTCAGCCCTATTTGTAGTGTCATGAGTAATCAAACGTGAATCGTTTATATTATCAATTAGAAAGTCCCTGCATTCATTGCTGATTGTGTGGATGATTCCCTTTTCATTGAGGTGATTTGACAGAATGTTTCTGATGGTTGGGATTGTTCTGGGAGCTGACTTTTTGAGGATATCATGAGTCATGTTAAACTGATTATATGTTTTTATCGGATTATCGGACACATCAAATGGACTTTTGCATCTAATCGGATAAATCTCATCAGCAGATATTCCAAGCCATGTTGCAAACAACTCATAATCAAGAATAGTAGCACTCATGAACAGACAGACATCGGCATATCTAAAAAGAGTATTTTCAGCATAGCTGTCGATTTTCAATGGTTTGAACTGGGCTACGCCTGCTGTCCTGTCATAGTCAAAAATCCATTTGTCTGGGCTTAATGCAATCTGTGAGATGAAACGTCTGCAAGCGTTAATCTGATTTTTAATGAATAGGATTTTTCGTGAGATGTCAGGGTTTGTTTCAAGATGGCTGATTTTTTCAAGTTCAATCTCATATTTCTGCTTAATCTTTTCAATAAAGTCCATCCAAGTTGTAAAATCACCATTTTCAAGAGTGTTGACCCTTGATTTCGACAGATTGAAGTGGATATACTCCTTCAAATCCTGCCTTGAGAACTCCAATTTCAGCTGGTTCATTATCATACTTTCAATGTTGTGGGCCTCATCACATACCATCAGAAACCTTTTAGTAAAATCCCCAACATAATTAAGTTCCAAAAACATGTATGGATAATTTGAAATTACCACATCAGAGCTAAGTGCCAAATACTTTTGCCAGTAATAGCTGCAGGTATTTTCCCTAGTGACCTTTTCCTTTATTTTGTATTTGCAATTGTGGCCTTCGAGAACACATTTTCCCTCATCACATCCAGCATTGGACAATCTGCACTTAAAATTTGATCTTCCCTTGACAACACTGAAATCATTAAAATCCCGCACATACTGGTCCTGAAGCTGTTTTGTAATAGTCAATATATATGATGATTCAAACATTCTTGAAAGCGTTGCAGCTATTGCGGATTTGCCTGTACCTGTCCCAGCTTCCAAAACAATATACTTATACCCATTATCGACTGCTTCAAGAATTTCTGAAATTGTCTCAAGCTGGTGTTTTCTTGCCTTTTCGAATGGAAAATAGTTCAAAACTTGAGGATTAACATTTGCATATTTGGTGTATGGCCACTTTGTCATGATAATAAGATATATAGGTTAAAATATTTAACCTAATCGTAATTTTTAATCGAATCGATGAGATTTTCCATATCACCCAACAGGCCTTCGACATCATCATTGCCGGCAGGATCAAGTGAAAGTACCAACTCATCAATCAAGCCGTCAAGCTTGTCAGATATTGAATTGAGTGTATTGAACTTTGATTTGATTTCAGATTCGATTCTCGGCGAATCCTCACTTGCGAGCCTTATGATGTTTGAAATGTTATCCGCTTCCTGGTTGAACAGCTTTGTTGAACTGTCAACTACGGATATGAATTTGGTATATGTCATTTGTGGTGGCTCGAATTTCTTTTCAATCAATTCTCGGGCACGACTATCCTTTTTATAATACTCGTTTTTAAGGTCATCCAGCTGCCTTTCATATTCGTCAAACTCATGGACACTGACTTGTGGAGCGGTCTCCACTGTCTTTTTTGGAGGCTCCATCTTTTGGGTTTCCGTATATGAAACTCTTTTAGCATTTGTATTATCCTCATAGGTAATCTTGTGTATTACAAAACCAATGATTGATGCCGGAATTGCAAAAATCAATCCTATTACGACATATACAACCAATGCAGGTGAATTGGATACGACTGCAATCAATGAAAATATTATAAATATCAGTATGCTGAATACCTTTGTCTTTGATAGGACATATTCTCCGGTTTTCTTGCTTTGCCAGTAAAACAGAAGATGTTTCAAATCAGTTATAAAACCCAAATCATTGTTGTCCAGCTTGGCTTTTGATGGTTTGAACTTGAAATAATGGCCAAGATATCCTATCAAAAATACCAGCAGAGTAAATATTGCTGTTAATATAATCATTCCAGGTACAACAGGTGAAACGAAAGTGGACAAAATCATTACGGCAAATGTGAATATGGCTGCCAATTTTGATTTTGCCAAAATGTATTTTCCATCAACTTCCCAATAGAACAAGGAATGAATGATACTTGGCTTTGAATTTGCTGTGACTTCCGCCTTATGTCTAAATGAAGTTGATTTGCAGTTAGGACAAAAGTTAGCATTATCGTTTACAGTTTCGCCACAGTTGATGCATATTTTTTCACCCATTTAATCATCCCCTATTAAGAAATCTTCATATGTCAATGTATTCAATTCCTCATCAGTTATATTGTCTTTTCCAGCAAGACGATTTGCTTGAGAGGTTATCACCTCTTCAAATAGGTTTCTAACAGCTCTGGCATTTGCAAAGTTTTTGGAACGGTTCTCGTACATCTTTTTAAAGTATTGGCGAAGGTATTCATCAGCTCCTTTATCCAACACCAGATTGGAATCTTCACACATGAGCAGAAATATTTTATATAACTCCTCATCGTTGTAATCTTCAAACAGTATGAATTTGTTGAATCTTGACTCCAAACCTGGATTTGAGTTAAGGAACTTGTCCATAAGTTCAGGATAACCTGCAACAATGACAATCAAATCGTCACGATTATCTTCCATTGCCTTTAAAAGAGTATCAATTGCTTCTGCACCATAGTCATTTTCACTGGTTGATGCCAGACTATATGCTTCATCGATAAATAAAATTCCACCCATTGCAGATTTAATTACGTCTTGAGTTTTGATTGCAGTTTGGCCGACATACCCACCAACAAGCCCTGACCTGTCGGTTTCAACCAAATGACCTTTTGAAAGAATTCCGATTTCGTGATATATTTTTGACAATAATCTTGCAACTGTTGTTTTTCCTGTTCCGGGATTTCCTGAAAATACTAAATGCAAACTCATTGAAGGTTGTGATATGCCTCGACTTTTACGCAATTCTCTAATTTGCACAAGATTAAGTAATGAATTAACATCTTTTTTAACTTTTTCAAGACCAATGAGTTTGTTTAATTCCTGTAAATATTCATCTAAAGTGTGAGTTTCCTCAACGGTATTTGCAGTGCTGGTGTTTTGGTTGAGTTTAATCGGTTTTAAATTAACATTATCATCTGTTAATTTGGATTCTAGTTTATTGATGTAGGTGGAATATTTATTTAATACGACATCATCAAGTTCGTTGTCCACTGTTATGAAAAATTTACCGAATAGTTTATAACAGCCAAACAATTCATTTGTTGAGCTTAATTCATGCATATCTAAGTCTTTACCATATAAGTCCAGCTGATGCAGGTATTTGAATGATAATGGATAATCATCAATTTCTTCGTTTGCCAGTTTCAATATGTCTTCTTCAGTATAAGCAGTATCCAAAAGCACATTTATAAATTCGACTTCATTTTCGGTAATTTTTCCATCACCCCAGCCAAGATATGAAAAATATCTGAACAAATCATCTATTATTGTCGTTTCAATGGAAATGTCCTTTAGGTTTTCAATGTATGGCTTAAAGACACTTGCTGTCTTAACTATAAATTTCAGATTATTGAAGTATCTAACCAAATAATCCATATGAATTTTTTCCACATCCGTATGACAATTTTGACAAGTCTCTTGGCTTTTATCTAAAATTGTGCCACAATCACTACAAATACTCCATTCCAACATATTATCATGGTTTAAATTAATTCAATTATCTATTTCGTTTATATTAATCGTACAAGAATTTCATGCCATCTTTTAGTCAAGGATGAATTGCACGAAAAGAACAATCCTAATATTTTACTTTTCAAATGCTTCTTTTACTATGTTAATATATGGTGTTTTATCTTAATAGTGAAAGAATACTCTGACCTCTTTAAGGTCGGAGATGAATTTCACAAAAAGGCATCTGAAGATATTAGTTTTCAAATGCTCTCCCTATTTCTTTATATATTATTTATTATTTAAATTAGTTTATAATTAATTTTAAAATTGTCTCTAAAATGGAATTTTAAGTGTTTTTTTATGAAGTGTGTTAATATGGGTTTGAAGGTTAGGTTGTATCCAGATGGGGATATGATGATTAAAATTAATCAGAATATAGGTAATTCCAGGTTTACATGGAATAAACTCTTAGAGGGCTATAAAGAAACCTATAAATTATTCAAATT
>NZ_OMWD01000018.1 GCF_900314695.1 uncultured Methanobrevibacter sp.
ACCTCGGAGATGACAAATACAACAAAAATACAACCACAAAAACATTCACAATTGACCCAATACCACTCAAAAACACAACAATCGACGCAAACATAACAATCAACGGAGAGGACTTTACAATAACAGTTAATGTTGATCCGAATGCTACAGGATTCGTACAATACAACCTCATCGGCGAAGAAAACTACATATTGTATATGGATATAGTTGACGGACAATCAATTATAGAAGACGCATTAACTCCGGGCAACTATACAATCGAAATAACATACCTTGGAGATGCCAACTACAACACAAACGCAACCTCATTAAACTTCACTATCGAAGAAATCCCGCTCAAGAACACAACAATCGACGCAAACATAGCAATCAACGAAGAAGACATAACAATAACTGTCAACATAGACAAAAACGCAACAGGATACGTTCAATTTAATGTGACTGGCGCTGAAAACTATGTTGTATACATGGATGTAGTTGACGGACAATCAATTTTTGAAGATGATTTAACTCCAGGCAACTACACAGTCGAAATAACATACCTTGGAGACGACAGCTACAACACAAACGCAACCACCGAAACATTCACCATAGTTGGACACGTTAAAAATGACACAGAAATCTCATCAACAGCAGAAGTTGAAAACAGCACAGTAACAATCACAACAAACGTCGATTCCAATGCTACCGGATACATTACACTCGAAATTTTAGGCCAAACATTCCTTGTACCTGTAGATAACGGAAGAGCTATTTTCACATATGATTTCAACATAGGAACATACAGTGCAAACATAGCTTACTTGGGTGATTACAACTTCAACAACGCAACAACAACCACCACATTCACAGTCACCAACCAATCCGTTGAATTGGAAAACACTACCGTTGATGTAGATGTTGAAGCAGTTGAAAATAACGTGACAATAACCGCTACTGTCAACAGTTCCGCAAGCGGCCTTGTCGAATTCAACATTGGTGGCAAAGCAGTATACATCGCAGTGAATAACGGTGAAGCCATATACAATGTTGTCTTACCTGCTGGCGACTATAACGTTGAAGTAACATACATGGGCGATTCCAGATACAATGCAAACAGAACTTCAAGAGCTTTCACAGTAACCGATCACATTAAAAAGAACACTACATTGACTCTTGACATAAGATTTGATGAATATAATGTTACTGTTATAGCTGAAGTTGATTCCAACGCTACAGGATTTGTCGAATTCAAATTAAACGGCAATGCCATCATATCAAAAGTAGATGAAGGAAAAGCAATCATGGACACCCTATTGTTCCCAGGCGAATACACAGTCTATGCAACCTACCTTGGAGACCATGACTTCAACGCAAACACAAGCGAAAGCACATTCACAGTTGAAGAAATCCCACTCAAAAACACAACAATCGACACAAACATAACAATCAACGAAGAGGACATAACAATTACCGTGAACGTGAATCCGAATGCTACAGGATTCGTACAATACAACATAACCGGCGAAGAAAACCACATATTATTTATGAATGTGACTGACGGACAATCAATAATCACAGACGTATTAACCCCTGGTGACTACACAGTCGAAATAACATACCTAGGAGATGTCAACTACAACAAAAACGCAACCACCGAAACATTCACTATAGTAGGACACATCAAAAAGGATACTGCAATCTCATCAACAGCAACAGTCAAAAACGGTACAGTAACAATCACAACAAATGTCGATTCCAATGCTACCGGATACGTTACACTTGAAATTTTAGGCCAAACATTCATCGTGCCTGTAGATAACGGAAGAGCTGTTTTCACATATGACTTCAACATAGGAACATACAGTGCAAACATAGCTTACCTGGGTGATTACAACTTCAACAACGCAACAACAACCACCACATTCACAGTCACCAATCAATCCAGTGAATTGAAAAACACTACTGTTAATGTAGAAGTTGAAACATTCGGAACTGACGTGATAATAACCGCTACTGTTGACAGCCTTGCAAGCGGCCTTGTCGAATTCAACATTGACGGCAAAGCAGTATACCTAGCTGTAAATAACGGAAAAGCAGCATACAATGTTATTTTGCCTACTGGAAACTATAATGTTACTGTAACTTATCTTGGCGATTCCAGATTCAATTCCAACTCAACTTCAAAAGAGTTCACAGTCACAGGTCCTACCAAGAAAAACACAACAATGTCTGCTGAAGTGAGTGTAAAAGATTTAAATGTTGTTGTCAGCGTAACTCTTGACAATGATGCTGCTGGATTTGTAGAGTTTATAATGAATGAAGAAATAGTCTATTTACCTGTCCAAGACGGAAAAGTGGTTTTAAATACCACTTTCAAACCGGGAGAATATATTATTCTTGCCAATTATCTTGGAGATGATGACTTTAACCAAAACAGCACCATAGTTGAATTAACTGTCAATAAAGTTGAAACACAAATCATAGCTTCAAAAGTCAGTACCGTCTATGGAACCAGCAAAAACATAGTCATTACCTTAACTGACGTTAACGGTAATCTGTTGATTGGTAAAAATGTAACTGTTAAGTTCAACAATAAGGAATATACCAAAATAGTTGATTCCAACGGAAAAGTATCTGTTGCAATTGGAAAAACATTAGTTCCTAAAACATACACAGCATCAATTACATTTGCAGGCGATGACGTATATCTTACATCAAATAAGACCGCAAAAGTGGTTGTATCCAAGGCAACTCCAACAATAACCGCTAAAGCAAAAACCTACAAGGTAAGTGTCAAAATCAAAAAATATTCAGTAACTTTGAAAGGCATCAATAGCAAAGCATTGGCAAATGTCAAACTAAGCATAAAAGTTAACGGTAAAACATTTTCTGCAAAAACCAACAGTAAAGGTACAGCAACCTTTAAGATTACCGGATTAACTAAAAAAGCTAAGTATATTGGACTAGTTACCTACGCAGGCAACAAATACTACAAGAATTTAAGTAAAAAAGTTCAAATAACTGTTAAATAAGTGAATTTAATTTCACTTATTTTTTCTATTTTTTCAAACCCCAAAATTTTCATGTCTATTAACCGGAATATCACCATCACATGCTGAAAAAATATGGATATAAAAAAAGCATTTCAGAAAATTAAAAGAACAATTAATTAAAACAATAATTACACATGCAAGTATTAGTTTAATTATTAAAAAAAGTAATATAAATTGAAATAGCTATCAAAGATATGGAGAAAATAACTTCAATAGCTATGTAGACAGTGAAAGAAACCTATATTATTCATATAAATTTCGTTTTTTTGTTAATTAATTCTATATCGATGGAGAAATATAATAACTAAAAATTGTTATGCCTTCAATTAATAGTTATCGGCTAATGATGAATTTTATCAACATAGAAATAATTAATTCGAAAAATAATCAAATATTCTCTATTCGACTATCTTTCTAACATTAGTAACGCATTACCAATCTTAGAAAGGCAATTAGAAGAGAAGAATAGTTATTATAAAAATAACTATTCTCTAATGGCTAGATATTAGCTATACTCGATGATTATAATTCTAATGGACCAAGTTTGCTTAAAGTATCATGAAACTCTTCCATTGTTTTTTGGAATTTTTCACCTTCAGATGCTGAAATCCATTCATGGCGGAATCTTTCTTTTTCAATTCCGAATTCCTCCAAAATGTCTTCAACTATTTTTGATCTTCTGGACCATTTGTAGTTACCAGCATCATAGTGGCAATCCCCAATATGACATCCTCCTACAAATACTCCGTCTGCACCTTCCTGGAATGCTTTGAAAATCATTGAAGGGTTAATTCTTCCAGAGCACATTACACGAATAATTCTGATGTTTGGTGAGTATTGCATACGTGCAGTTCCTGCTGTATCAGCACCACCATAACAACACCAGTTACATAATAAACCTACGATTTTTAAATCATCTGCCATCAAACCACCTCTCATAATTCTGTTTTTTCTGGACTGTATAACGGAGGTTTAATATCATCAGAAACTCCAGCTACATAACCAGTTCTATTAAAGTATTTTTTCTGCAATTTGTCAAAGATTAATGAAACAGGAATGTCCATCGGACATACGTCGTCACATTGTCCGCAATCCACACAACTGAAACTCATGTGTGACAATCTTACTCCCTGGAATGCAATTGGAGTTGGCGGAATGTTCTCTTCATCCTTGAAGTATGGTTTGTTCAATTCGCAGTTTTCATAACACCAGCAGATTGGACAAACATCACGACATGCATAACAGCTGATACAGCGGCTCCATTCATCCATTTCGCTCACTGTAGGATAAGTTGCATCCTGAACCTTATTGGCCATCTTAATCATGATGCCTTCAACTTTTTCCCTTCCGTCAATAGCTGGCTGAGCAGGATTTTTAGTTTCAAGAATTCCTGCTTTTTTAGCACCGTCAATCATTTCTTGTCCTTTTTCATCATTGATTTCAATGAATGTCCATCCGTCTTCTGCTCCCCAGTTTCCACAAGCGATGTTTGCTTTTCTTGGGATTTTAACATCACATCTTTGACAGTTGGTACGACGTCCATATCCTTCATTTTCAAGGTCGTGGATTTTTACAGCTTCTTCGGAACCGTCTGCAAGTTCGATTATGAATTGTCCTTTATCGATTTCTTCGCTTACAACGTCGTCAGGGTCTGCTTCATAAAACAAGTCAATCATTTTTCTACCTGCGACAGGAGGAACAGTTCCACCGCAGTTTAAACCGATGACATAAATATTGTCTTTATTGATTTTATGCCTTGTAATGAGCTCTTCGATAGCTCTCATATCACAAGGTTTTGCTGTTACTGCAACTTTTTTATCAAACAGGTACTTTTGAACAAGGTCACCAATCATTGTAGGAGCGCAGTGATAAGAACCAGCGGTCTTCATTAAATCTTCTGAATTAGTTACAAAGGTTGGTATTCCGTCATAGACGTCATCACAAGGACTTATCGCTAAAACTCCATCAACTATTTCTTCATCAAGCAAATATTTTAGAATGCTTGTTACAGCTCCCCCACATTCACCAGCCTTGTGAATATCATCATTTTGGGATTTTGCTAAAACATAACTCATATAAATCACTATCCATTTAATTTTTCGATTATCTCAATTTCACTTAAAGCGTCTGATTCGACTGCAGCAGTGAAAATTTGGGTTTCTCCCATAGCATTTACAAATGATCCGTCTTTTTCAAGCCATGTTTTAGTTGGAATGACAATGTCTGAAATTTCAGTTGTCTTGTTTGAACATGGAGCGAAGCTGATAATCTTTGATATTTTTGAAAAATCATATTCCAACTCATCAGCAATGTCGTCGTTGAATACCAATAGGACTTTAGTATTGTCCAATAATTCCAACATTTCATCTAATGATTTAGGTTCAATGATGCCTAAAGTACCTTTAGAATTTGATTTGCTGAATACTGGCAAGCATTTACAGTTTAATGCTTCAATTTTATCCAAATCATCCTGTGAATCGACATAATTAAATACGATTACTGAATCGTCATCAATATTTCCTTTGTTTTTTTCCAAAAATTCTTCAACAGTGGAATTTGATGTCTCATCGGCAATATTGAATGTGACTGACTCTTCAGCTTTTCCCAATGCGTAGATTTCTGCACCGTTTTGTTTTGCATGGACGATTCTTCTTCCAATCAACGGATTTTCATATAACAAATCACCGATTACAAAGACTTTGCTTGCACCTGCAACTTCATCATATGAAGCAACATCAACGAAATCCTTCAAATTATCGGCATAAAAAGCAAGATTAAAATTTTTGGATTCACCAAATTCCTTTATAGCCTCAATTTCTCCCATATCATTATTACCAGAACAGATTATGGTTACATTGGAACTGTCAGCAGAGCCCAATTCCTTAGATACTTCTTCGATTGCTTTTTCAATATCTGTTTCTGATTTTGATACGATTGCCTTATCAAATTTGTTTTGATAGCATTCAATTGAGTTTCTTCCATTCAAACAATTTTTTCCAGCGTTTACCGGATGCCTTTTATAGGGGAAGGTTCCCACAATTTCTCCATTGTTTATAATAACATTAAGTCCACATCCAACACTACATGAAGGACATAATGTGTGCTTAATCTCCAACATATATACATCTCCAAATTAGTTATAGAGAGCATTGAAATGGTTTTCACTGCCTAAATCCGGATATTCTTTCTTCGATATAATATGAATAGATTCACGTGTTATAGAAATCATATCCATTAGAACATTACATGCATGATAAAAGATTACCTGAGAACATTCATCCTGAATGAATTCCTCAAATAAATCCAATTTTAAAATCCCCTCAACTTTAAAATTCAAGTTGAAATTTTCACATGACTTTAGGACTATGTTGAAATTTATCCTGTCCTGATCAGCATTGGTATATTCGACATACCAATCGATATCCAAATTTAAATCTGAATTTCTGGGATTTATGTCATCTCTAATCAATCCAATTTTCTGCATATAAATTTCCATAATACTCTCCAACCTAGTTAATAACAATTATAAAATTAGAAATCTAATAATATAATCTAAATTTTCATAGTAGTAATAAACATATAAATGTTATTAAAGTATTAACTTTAATATTTGAAGTTTAATTTAAAAAATAAGCATTTAAAATGGTTTAATTTACTGCAAACAAAATCAGATAATTGCAAATTAAATTCTTTAAGATCATATTAATTTTTTATAGATAAGTATTACATTTTTAAAAAAATATAAAACCCAATAAATAATGTTTAAATTAAAAATAGAGAAATTTAATCTCATAGAAATACAAAAACCAACTAATTATCTACTTTCAAGATAAAATATCACATTAAAACATGAATTTAGAAATATAAAAATTTTAAAAATCAAATCATATAGTAATACTTTTTTAAAAATTATTACTACTTCAAAACATAAAAAATTACTAAAAAGTAATAAAGATATCCTCAGATGCCATCACATCAATTCACTTTAAAAAGACTCCAGCGCCTGAATAATTGTTTATGATTATTTCTTATATATACTTAAGGATTGCGATCAAAAAATATTCATACATATCGATTAAATACATCTCAAAGCATTACAAAAAAAGTTAAAGATAGAGTAGTAAATAGCCTCCTACAGCTATTTACCGAGGTGTATGATAAGTTTCAAAATTGAGCTTTATCACATAATTATCATGACCATGATAATCTAATCTATAATCACTAGTAATACCATATATAAAGTTTACTAAAGTAATACTTTAGGATTTACCTTAAATAGATTAAATTTTAAATAAATATAAAAAACAATGAATTTAAATAATAATTATAACTAATAAAAACAAATAATCAGATAAAAATAAAATTAAACTATTTTAAATGGCTACTTATAATTTAAACGAATATAGCATAAACAACTAAAATCCAAATAATTAAAAAAAATAAATTAAATAAAATCCAATAAATTTAAAATTAAACAATTAAAAGCCCAAAATCAATAAAAATAAACTTATATAACCACATAATTTAAAAATAAAATGATTAATAACAGATTTCGGATATAAATAATAACAGTATGTCAAATATATTCAATGTTAATCTGCTTTAAAAAGTAAAATAAACCAAATAAATTGGCCATTAAGATTGAACTTGAAATAACACTCCAGTTTATTAAAAATAAGCTCAATAGATATAACATGAATAAAACAAACAAAAAGTTAAGTTAGTAATACTTTTTTTAGAAATAATACTATTGAAATTAATAAAAAATAAAAAATAATTATTACAAAATAGAAGAAAATGCCAAAATGAGCTAAACAATAGTTAAAGCGTTTGGCACTTTTTTGAGAACGTTTTCCTTAACTGGAATCATTGTTGATGATGCTATTGAAAAGTCTGCATCTTTAGCTGCAACCTTATCGTCTTTTTCGGGAATGACAGTTGCATTCAATGCGTCCTGCAGATTATCAACTGTGTTTTTCAATACCCATTCGTCAACATCGGAAATTATAATTTCATCAACATGCCTATCCAGTTCACTGGCAATCACCCAGGATATGAATCTTCCGCCGTGAAGCGCAATAGTATTTCCTTCAGCCAGATTAACAATATCTTCCAGAGTATGCTTTAGTTCAATATTCTGATACATCCTTGAATTGACCAATGTTGCCCAATGTGCATCGCCAACATGGTATGAACCTATTTTTCTTGGATATACATAATCAGGACCTGCGATTTTAACGGCTGTGGCTAATGACAGCAAATCATGCTTTTGGACCGGAAGACCTCTGTTTGGAAATTCCTCATTGATTATTTGGATAATCCTTGGAAGTCCGAATTTGCCTCTTCTGGCAGTTCCTGGTTCATATCCGCACATGTATCCGTGATGATTTTTTGGAAAACCGGTAATTACCATATTTAAACCGGAACGCAATCCTGCACGAACCTCATGTTCATAAGCTCCATTGGTGGCCACAACCTTTCCTGGAGACAATATCCTTGCAGCTGCAATTGTTTTTGCAAAGCTTTCTGTAGTGTTTTCACACCTGTTGAACGGACCTCCTTCAACCACAATGACATCCGCACCGATTTCAATGGATTTTTCAAATCCTGTTATGACCTCATCATAACCATCACCAACAAACATTATGGATTCCAAACCTCTGCCATATTTTTTGGCCAGCTGTGCAATGTCTTCAGCTTCCCTTAAAGGGGCTGCATGACCATCTCCAGTCTGTTCTGAAGTAACGTTTACTGCAACAGATGATGATAACTTAATCCATTCCTCCTTATCATCCTTCTGTTCCATTTCCTTATCAATCAAACGTTCGTGAATCCTTTCTCTAGGACATTCGGTGAATGCGGGACCCTTATTATAACATTCACCGCCACAGCCACTGATATTTTTCGGAAGCCTCATTGCACCATTTTCTCCAAAATGATCCAAATCAAGAGGAACGTCAACGATTTCATGGACCTTTTGCATCACTTCCAGACCAGTCATTCCGAATTTTTCTCCGATATCAGAAAATGCATATGCACAGATATGAATTGGAGCACCTATCATATCTGATAAGCGACAGTTGCCAAGCAAATCCATTATCTCCAAATCGGATGCACATGTTCCGGCAACAACTTCAGTCAGGTCACAGCCTAATGGAAATCTTTTGAATTGCATCCCCAATTTCATTGCCTCATCCAGGGAAAGTTCAGAAATTGCATCAACAACTGATGTCACATCCTTGTCCATTTTTGAAATTTGAATTGCAGCTTCATCATCAAAAACCGCTTTTCTTATTAAGTCATACATGAAATTTTACTCCAAAATTGCTTTATCTAATAATATTTTCAGTGAAATCCTTAATAAATATCTTTCGATTTAGGCATGCCTAAAATAGATTTAAAATTGTTCATATAATAAAATAAAAAGTATTACAAAAGTATATAATAATAAAGAAATAGTAATACCAGTATTACTAGAAATAAATATATATTAAAAAAATAATACTAAAAAAAGAGTAATAACAAGTTTTAAATAGTACTATTATTTAAATATAACTTATTACTGCATGGAATAAAACTACCATAATTTATATTACTTAATGAGTCTCACTCATTGAATCCATGCAGTAAAACTTTTAGAATAGTTCAAGCTATTATAAAAGTTCAATAAATAAGGAGACAAAAAAATGATTCTTTCTAAATTAAAAGAAAGATTCGAAAACGATAAAAAAGGAGACAAAAAAATGAAAGTAGCAATTTTAGGTGCAGGATGTTACAGAACACACGCTGCAAGTGGAATTACCAACTTCTCAAGAGCTTGTGAAGTTGCAGAAGCAACCGGAAAAGAAAACATTTCAATGACTCACTCAACCATCGAAATGGGTGCAGAATTATTAGAATTAGCAGGTGTAGACGAAGTAGTCGTATCCGACCCTGTATTTGATGGAGATTTCGTTGTAGTAGATGATTTTGATTACGCAGAAGTAATTGCAGCACACAAAGCAGGAAACCCAGAAGATGTAATGCCTGCAATCAGAGCAAAAGTTAACGAATTAGCAGAAACTGTACCAAAACCAGCAAAAGGAGCTATTCACTTTACTCACCCAGAAGATTTAGGAATGAAATGTATTAACGATGACTCTGAAGCTGTAGCTGACGCTGACTGGGTAATGACCTGGTTACCAGAAGGCGGTATGCAACCTGACATCATCAAAAACTTCGCAGATGACATCAAAGAAGGTGCAATTGTAACTCACGCATGTACCATCCCAACCACTGGATTAAACAAAATCTTCGAAGACTTAGGAACCAACGTAAACGTAGCTTCCTACCACCCAGGTGCTGTACCTGAAATGAAAGGACAAGTATACATTGCTGAAGGTTTCGCTGACCAAGCTTCCATTGATACCTTAATGGAATTAGGTCAAAAAGCAAGAGGATCTGCATTCACATTACCAGCAAACATGGTTGGTCCTGTATGTGACATGTGTTCCGCAGTAACTGCTATTACTTACGCAGGTATTTTAGCTTACAGAGACACTGTTACTCAAATTTTAGGTGCTCCTGCCGGATTTGCACAAATGATGGCTAACGAAGCTTTAACCCAAGTAACCGCATTAATGCAAGATGAAGGTATCGACAAAATGGACGATGCTTTAAACCCAGCTGCATTATTAGGTACTGCTGACTCAATGAACTTCGGTTCCTTAGCAGAAATCGTACCTACCGTGCTCGATTACTTAGGTAAAGACAAATAAACACAAATAAGTTATAATTGTTGATTTTTATCAACAATTCCTTAACTTATTTTTTAATTGCTGTGAAAAATAGCCATTAAAAAATAAGTTAATGATTATTAAAGATAAAAAAAAATTAAAATTGGGTGTTAAATTGATTGATGAAATCTTAAATAAAGCAAAACAAGGACAAGAATTAAGCGATGAGGAATTTTTAGAATTGTTGAATATCGAGAATGATAAGGATTTGGAAAAGTTGTTCAAGATAGCTTGCGATATAAGAGACAATCAATCAAAAGTAATCAAATTAACATCCACCGTCCATCTTACCAACAAATGCCAAATCCAACCTAGATGCGAATATTGTGGATTTGCAGAAGAGACTTCCGAAAAAGGATACTACAATGCATTTTATAAATCCAATGATGAAATACTGAAAGCTGTAAAATCCATTCAACAGGCACACATTCCCCGCGTAAGCTGTTCTGGAGGATACGGATACAAAGGAAAGCAGGCAGTTAATGCATGCAGAATCGTAAAAGGACAATCAGATTTGGAGATTCTTGTAAATGTCGGTGGGGATTTGACCGAAAAGTCCGTACAGGAATTGGCTGAACTTGGTGCAGATACAATCTGCTGCAACCTGGAAACAATTAACGAAGATGTATTCTATCAAAGAAAACCTGGAGATTCACTGGATCAAAGAATACTAACCTGCAAAAGAGTAAGCGAAGCAGGTGTGGGATTGTCTTCAGGACTGCTTTTGGGTCTTGGCGAAAGTAAAGAAGATAGGATAAAACACCTACGTTACTTATCCAACTTCAAAACCTTGGAAGAAATTCCAATAATGGGATTCAATCCATATGAAGGCACACCAATGGAAAATCATCCTGCATTCCCATTGAAAGAGCAGCTGAAAATGGTTGCGATTACCAGAATAATGTATCCTGAAATCACAATTACAATGCCGACACCGACCGTCGGTCCTGAAAATGTGGAATTTTCACTCAAGGCAGGTGCAAATAACCTGGCAACCGTAATAGCCGACAATTACCCTCACGAAGTTAAAGGGGTAGGCTCTCCGGAATATGGAAATTATAATGAAGTCGTCAATGTCATTGAAAAACTGGATTTAATACCTCAAACTATTTAATCACTTTTTTTAAAATATGATAATATGGCATTTGAAAAGATGATAAGAAATGCATTTGAAGAGTCAAGAGATGACCGCAGATTTGGAGACACTCTTGAAGAAATCGCAGAAATTCAGGATTACATAAAAAATGCAGAAAGAATATTCATTCCCAATAAAAACGGAATAAAGGTTGAAGTTTTAAACAGAGTTTTAAGCGAGTACGGGCTGCCTCAAGCTGAAATGCTTCAGATTGACACAAATACTGCAGACACCAGCAGAATCCCTGCCCTGGCAAAGGCATATATGGCACTAGACCAAAGCGATGCCGATTTGATAATAGCCAGAGGCCGCCTGGGAATTCCAGGTTCAGGGTCACTGCTTATTTTTATAGACAACAAGGGAAGGATATTGACTGCCGGAACCTCCCCATCACACGTGATTCATAAAAAAACAATTGAAGAAGCAGTTTATGAAGAGGCATCTGAAGCTCTTGAAAAAATCGGATTTAAAAAAATTGAAGGTTAAAATATGGATATCGATACTGGAATCACATCTGAAGTGCTTACAATCAAATCTGAAACCAAATTAATTGATATCTTTAATGAAATCATTTCAAAAAAGTCAGAAGCTGTTTTCAGCTATATTGAAAGTTTGAATCTTTCCGTAGATACAAAAATAATTGTTATAGGGACATATTTTACAGGCGTAGGAATTGTTAAAAAATTAAGTGAAAAATATGAAAACATATTATTGATTGATATCTATCCCCATTTGGAAGGCTTGCTTTATACAGATGTGGGAGGAAAGCTCAAAAACAATGTTGATTTTTCTTCAAATCTTGATTTGATCTATTCAGGAGATGTTGTAATTGACACAACAGGTTTTGGCGGCATCAATGTTGAGCAGTCATCAAAATTTGATGTTGACGTATTCATAATAGAAGATCCAATAGCTGAAGACAATGATCCACTCTTGAAAGATAAGAACAACATCGATGAAAGGCTGAATGCAGTTAAATCCCCAAATAAGGCAATAATAAAAACCGAAGGCATCAATACGAAAACATCCGGAACAATGACACTGACAATCGGCCTTTTAACCAGGGTTTTGAAAATATGCCTTGAAAAGGAAGGCACACTCTACAGCGCATGTGAAATGGGCTTTTTTGAAGAGGTCATCTTTAAAGAAAAAAATATAGACAAGTTCATTGAACTCGTTAATGTAAATGCCCTTAAAGTATCCACAATAAGTCCATTCAATTGTGACGATGTCATCAGCGAAGAGATGGATAAAATTACCTCAAGAGTGATTTAAATGAAGCTCAGTGAAATAATTGACTTTCTGGATGAAAGGATACCCAGGTCATTGGCCTTGAAAGGTGATGAAATAGGATTCAAAAAAGATTACGATTTATCACAGGATATTGAATCAGTAAGGATTTACATGGATTTGCTGCCAGAAGATGACGTTAACAGTGAAAATACTCTGATAATAACCCATCATCCTCCGCTGTTCATTCCAGAAACACCGACCTATACAATACATTCAAATTGGGACATAATGGACGGTGGAGCAAATGAAGCATTGGCAAAAGCACTGGATTTAGAGGTTATTGATTATTTCGATGACAATACAAAAATCGGAAGAGTCTGCAAGGCAAATGAAAAATTTACAGAACTGAAAAGCAATATTCTAATGAAATTCAAAAACGCAAGAATCGTAAACGACACGGATGATGAAAGGACAATAAGAAATGTTGGAATCATATCCGGTTTTGGCTTAAAAAACCCCGATTATATAAAATTAGCCAAAGCAAAAAATTTAGATGTTTTGATTTCCGGAGACATGACTCAGGAAACTGCAATTCTTGCCAAAAATTTAAAAATTACATTGATTGACTTAACCCATCATGAAAGTGAAGTTCCAGGACTCTATGCCCTTGAAAACATCATGAAAGAACTTGACATCAATACAGAAGTTATCGACAAAAACCCTATAGAAGTGATAAAATGACAAATGACGAAATTAAAAAGATGGAAGACAGACAAGTCCCACACGGCAGAATCGATTTGATTGGATGCGGAAGATTAGGTTTAAGAATTGGAATAAACCTAATGCAGGTTCACAGAGGAGGACCAAAGACAATAGGTGCATTCGACGGTCAAAAAATAGATGGTGGAGATGTGATTTTCACACTCCTTGGAGCCAAAACAGGTCAAAACAAGCCGGATTTCATTAAACAGTTATGTACCCATAAAAAGGAATTCAGAGAAGTTTTAAGCCATCCCGAATATATTACAGACAAAAATCTCGATTTGATTGAAGGGGATGTTGTAATCATCGTCATTGCCGGAGGAAATACAATACCTACTGCAGCCAAAATAATAAAGCATGCCCACGAAAGGGGCGCAAAAACAATTGGAACTGCAGGAATATTCGGATATGGAAATGAAAATATCGAAATCAAGGACATTTCAGAATATGACGGCAACAATCCTGCAATTGAAGAGTTAAGAAAAGAGGGAATAACAAAAAATCATTTGGTTTTAACAACAAACAAGTTAATCAGAGACAGGGAACCTGTAACTCCATATACTTTAGATGAAGTTGCAAAAATCATTACAATGAACGCATTAAAGCTATTGGATGACAGAATATGATTAAGATAGCAACAACGGAATGCTTTACACAAGGCAAAATCGGAAGGGAACTGCATGCATTGGCTCAAAGTTATGAAGGAAACTTTGGAGTAGAGTACATTGAAAACCCAAAAAAATATGGTGATTTCGATTATAATGACATTAGCGTAACCTGCAGCCTATTTATTCCAACAATTGAAGCGGTAAAAAAGGTATTGAATGTTGAAAATCCTCCAAAACCCAAAAAATTAATCAAAGGCATTAAAGTCTATGATGAAGCCGGAGATAAAGCCATGAGTAAAATCATGGCAAATGCTGTAAAAGAATTAAGCGATTGTGACATAGCAATTGGAACAACAGCAGGCATCGGGCGTGGTGGAATATCAGTAATAACAGACACCTACGAAATTACAACAACCACTGATGTTTATGCAGATTTATGTGAAAAGGACAGCGAAAAATTATTCCAACGCAGCGAAAACGGAATTGAAAAAGCATTGGAGATAGTGCTATTGCTTCTAAATGATGATTTAGATAATATTGAATCTTTTGAAAACATAGAAATAACCGCAATTGGATGAATTAATGTATGAAAGATTAAATCTTTCACACTACCTGTCCAAATTAAAGGAATCCTTTGAGCGTATTCCAACCAGGGAAGCAAAAATTGCAACAATGCATACAACCGTACAAATCATGCAGACAATCTGAGAGCACTGAACTATCAAATCGGCATGTTCACTGGAAAGCTTTAAGCTACCCATTATCCAGGCAAATACCAATGTCAAAAGGCCCAGGCTCATAGTTTGTCCTATGGTCCTCATTGCAGATTGAGCTGCAGAGGCGTTAGGTGTTTCCTTTGGCGGAACAGAACTCATAATCGCATTAGTATTGGGAGTAGTGAAGAGTCCCATTCCCACACCCTGCAGAATCATTGCCACAACTATCAGATAGATTGGAGTGTTTGCATCCAAAAACAGCAATATCAAAAGTGTCACTGTTGCAATTGACATTCCAAATGCAGCTAATTTTTGCGGATGAATTTTATCAGACAGTTTTCCCGCATTAGGGGCGATTAAAGCCATTATTATTGGTGTGATTATCAGCATAATCCCTGTCAGCTGGGCATCCCAGTTTCTGACATACTGAAAATGATAATTCAGAATTGTGGTTATTGCCGCAATTGCAAGATAACTGCATAATGCCGCAATATTTGATGATGTGAACTTCATGTTTTTGAATAATCTCATATTGAATGCCGGACTTTCCACGTTAAGCTCATAATATGCAAATATTATCAAAAGACACAGTCCGATGATGACGCAGACCCATCCGACCGTATTCATCAGATTTGTAAAGCCATAGATGAACAATAGAATGCCGATACCATATATCAAATATCCGATAGAGTCTATTTTATCTTTTTCGTATGTTTTCCATTCCCCCGGAATTTTCAAAAGCATTAAAATCAGACAGAGTACTAAAAATGGTATTACAAAATAAAACATTGCTCTCCAGCCGAGATTATATACTAAAAATCCGCACAATACAGGTGAAAGAGATCCCGCCAAATATATTCCGGTGACGGTAAAGCCCAATGCCTTTCCTCTGTTTTGGGGATTAATAGCCTGGACAACCATGGCCATGGCAGATACATTCAAAAAGGCCATTCCAATGCCCTGAACAACTCTAAATAATAGAAAAATTTCTGTTGTAAATGAAAGGCATGCCCCAAGGGATGCGAAAATGAAAATCAAAACCCCTATAATCAGTGATTTTTTCACGCCGTATTTTCCTGAAATCTGTCCTGCAGGAAGCGTAAATACCGCAACCACCAGCAAAGCTATTGTGGGAATCCAGTTTTGAACGACATTGTTCATTGCGAACTCATCGGCGATTGAAGGAACACCCAAAACTATTCCCGCAGATAGGAAAACTGCAAAAAATGAAGTGATAAACGAAACGAATACCACATATGATTCGCTGGTTATTTTCATGGCAAATCATCCTTATTTTCGTTGATTAATCTTTGGCCATTAACTGCAATCTGAATTAATTTCTCCCTAAACTCAACATCGTTTTCGTTCAAACCCACTTCAGCTTCCCATTCCTTTGATATTTGTCTTATCATTGGCACAAGCTCAGATCCCTTTTCTGTTGTATTCAACATGTATTTGCGCCTGTTTTTCGGGTTGACTTCGCGTTTGACATATCTTTCATCTTCAAATTTCTTCAGAATATAAGCAATGTTTGCCTTGCTTTGACCGGACATTTTCACCAGGTCATCCTGTGAGCAATTGGGATTGTCGTATATGAACATGATATACCTTACATCATGGTTTAAATTCATTCCTTTCAGTTTGAGACTCATGTACTTTTGTTGATTTAGTGAAATATTATGTATCCATCCGATGATTGGAGCGCTGTCTTTCATTTCATGAAAAAATTCTTCCATTTTCTCACCTGATAATAATTATGAATTTTCAAATATATAATTGTTTAATATTGAACAGTTAAATTTTTAACAAAAAGTGATGAAAACATGAATACGACATATTTCATTAAAAAAGTTCCAAAACTAGAAAAAAAGAATTTTAAAAAAAATAAAAAAATGGTAAAACTCTATGCTATTACCTGACTGATAATATCTTCACTAACAGCAGAAATTTTAACTATTTTACCATCTTGCAAGTATTCAAACTTATATTTGTCCTTTCCATCATCCTTTTCTTTAATAATGAATCCATCTTTACCGGAGATAGTTTTCTTTTCACCACCAGGATTTATTGAATCAATTTTTTGATTGTTTTTTACGCCTACATGGACATTTAATTTATCGCCAGCAGAATTCTTATATTCAGAAGTAACTTCCTTATCAACAGCAGTACCGTCCATATGTTCTGTATCAGCACCTTCAGTTGCATCGGTTTCCTGTTCAATAAGAGAGTAACCGTCCGGAATGTTAAATTTGATACCTTCTAAAGTTAAATCTTCAGATGCACTAATAGCAGCCACTGTAGAAACAACTACCACCAAGAATAACGCAAGAACCAATATTTTCTTCATATCCAAAATTTTCACCCCCTCCCAAAATAATATATTAATAAAATAAGCTTTGAAATGATTTTAAACTCCCCTAATAATGGGAAGTCAAAATAATTTCTTAATAGTTTAAATTTTGAAGTCGTATTTACCTCTTTGAACTCTTTCAAAGTAAGTCAAAGCGATTGTAACAGGAATGACAATGTATTTAAGGGCAATGAACCAAGGCATTCCGTTCATCATATTGAATATCAATACAATAACACCTGAAATAAGAGCTATTAAGATTGCAAAGTTAGCAACCTTATAGTTTACCCTAACTTTGAAAAAGTAGACCGTAAGCCAATCTTGAAGAAATTCCAAAACGGGCAAACATTTTATCATTATTCATAATATACTGAACTCCTTCCATTGATATTAATATATATCATTTACCTTTTATATTAATTTTATGAAAATTTTACCCATTTTGAATATGCTAATTGCAAATATTATGAACAAAATTTTAACTAATGAAAAGAGAAGCAGATGCTGTTGCACCTACCGAATATATTAATGAACTCCAGCTTGAATCGCCGATACTAAAACTGGAAAAATCTATCATCAAGAATAACATATGATACAAATACGTTTTTTGTTTTCATATAAGCATACTTTTTAAATTGTTATTTTTCGCAATCAAATCTTAGAACATGTTTTAAAAAGGATTAATATGGTGAAATTTTTCCTAAAATTGTCATTATTGTAAAAATAGGTTAAAGTGGAAATTCAATGTCTACAACATGTTTTCACATGTTGGAACAATTAGACATCGAATAATTTCATTTATCAAAATTTTAGAATTTAAGTACCCAGAAATGTGGATTTTAAACTCTAATGAATAATATGAATCAAATTATATATAAACTTTATTGTTTTTTGATTTATAAACCATAGGAAGTGTCAATTAGACCTAACAAACCCAAACATAACTCAATAGAGCTATCGCTAAACAATGATTCTAATAGTGATGATTCCTACAGTTTAAAGGAGAAATCCATTATGGCATGGGATTAATTATATATGATCCATATGATGAAGAATGCTAAATGCCATGTGACGATGGCATATATGAGCATCCATATCCAAAATTTCTTTTGAATACTCATAAGGATTCCTCCATTTTGATAAATGAAATTTGCCAATAAGGGAGTTCATTAAAACAGAAGTTTTAAATCCATTCACTGGCAATATTATTTTGTTCTGAATAATATCACCTCCTTTGGATCAAGGGTTTGATTAATTATAATATTTAATTTAATAGTATTTAATATTTTTATTCATTTAATTAAGACCTAAAAATTGTTTTAAACATGAAATATAGCTTTAGATTCGTAAAAGTTATTTTTAACTTATAACTAACAATAGTCGTATGGCCATAAGATGAAAAAAATTAGAACAATGCCAAAGCTTATTCAAGATGATGGAATAATAAAAATAGAAGCTGAAAGCGGTGAAAACACAAAGGTCATCGCAATAGATGTCGATGATGGCATGAGTGTCGTGACACGCTTTGAAAAAAAGAGAAAAAAGACTGTTGCTTGGGAAGCACTATTTCTTTATCATTAGTCTAGCGTAAATATAAGTCCTAATATCAGCAATATTATTGCCGAGTTTATCACTATTAGCATTTCATCCGACAGGACTTTGTCAACTATTTGTTCTTCTATACTTATATCATCCAGCAATCCGGATATATTCATTTTTTGTTCAAGAGACTCCAGATATGCCTTACTATTTGATTAAAGTCCATATGGTTTGGATTGATGATATATGCAGCATCATGTAAACTCAAGTCCCACCTACAATTAAAATACAACCTATAACAGTAGTACCTAATGATGAACCAAAACTATAGTCCTTATTTAACTCCTGAAGCAGAATTTTGATTTTCACCTTTATACCCATTAAAGAAAAATCTGTATTTAAAGATAATACCAATCCGATTCCAACATAGCGGATTAAAACCCAAACTATTAATTCATTCAATAACAAAACATTTAAATAAATAAAATTTAACGATTGGAGGAATAAATTTGAAACTATATAAAATAACTATTATTATATTGTTCGTGTTTATTTTTTCAATAGGTGCCGTTTCAAGCCAGGATGCAAATCAAACTGCAGATTTGGATATTGGAACAGATGTAGAACTGGAATCCGGGAATCCCGATTTAGTTTCAGCTCCAACAGGCACATTTATTGATTTGAACACAAGCATATCACAAAGCAGCGAGAAGATAGATATCTCTCAGGATTATGCTTATGACAGCGAAAAAGACAAAAATCTCTCAAGTATTGAAATAACTAATAAAAATTTATCAATTAATGGTAACAACCATATCATAGACAGTAATGGCCTAACAAGAATCTTCACAATCGATTCTTCAAATGTTGTAATGAACAATCTGATTATTAAAAATGCAAATCTGTCAGCCATTTTCATTCAAAATTCAACATTAAGAACATACAATGTTACCTTTGAAAACAATATTGCTAAAGGTGGCGGTGCAATTTGCGGAGTATCATCCATTTACAACAGCAGTGGCGATAGGTTTATCAATAACTACGCCAAGGTCGGCTCTTCAATTTACCTGGAAGATAGGAGTGAATTATATCTTAACGATGGAACTTTTAAAAATGATGATTACTTCGAATGGAGTTTAATATATTTGAATTCATGTACAGTTGATATACAGAACACTTCTTTTTATAATTTAACATCAAATTATTGTCCTGCAGTGTATATTGAAGAGTGTGAAGGTAGAATTAAAAATTCCAAATTTGTTAATTTGCACGCGAATAAGACCGCAGGTGCTGTAGCTTTAAAAAAGATTTTCAAAGAATTTTCCATTGAGGATTGTGAATTTATAAATGCCACCAGCGAAAAGAATGGGGGTGCAATTTATTCCGACGTAAATGGAGATGGAGACTTGCCACGGGGAAACCTGAATATTGTCAATTCCCGTTTTGAAGATTGCTCTTCTGAATTTGGTGGTGCCGTTCTTCATTTAGGAGGACTTTTAAATATAAACAATACAAATTTCACTTCAAATATTGCTGATTATGATGGAGGAGCTGTTTATACTTCAAACTCTTATGTTAGTATCTATAATTCCAGTTTTATTTCAAATAAAGCTTTAACAGATGGATTTTCCAATGGTGGAGCAATATTTAATGATAAAGGATCATTAGAATTAATTGGCTGTACTCTTGAAAATAATGTGGCAAGCAATGCATCTTCAATTTACAGCTATGAATCAGAATTAACCCTGAATGAATGCTACTTTAACAACCCTACTGTAAACAGTACCAGCATCTGCATGGTATTTGGCAGAGGATATTCACAAAATGGAACCGAGTTAAACAATGATGCCCTATCCTTAAACAACACCTATTTTGAAACAAATGTAAAGAGCTCTCAAAAACCGTTTGTTATTATCAACAATACAATCCATTATGATGAACTGCCGGAAAGGTTTGATTTAAGGGATTACAATTGGGTATCCCCAGTTAAAAAACAAGGGAATATGGGTGCATGTTGGGCATTCGGTAATGTTGCCGCATTAGAATCATCATTGATGAGATACCTGAATATCACCTATGACTTTTCCGAGAACAATATGCAAAATTCAATGTTGAAATATTCAAAATATGGCGTTTCCACCATTACGGAAGGAGGAGACTTATATACTGCAGTGGGATATCTGATTAGTTGGCTTGGAATATCACCTACAGAATACGATAGCTATGATGAACTGGGTAAAATTTCACCAATTATATCTTCATCCAATGATGTTCACATATTCGATGCGGTTTTTGTCCCTGCAAGAAATAATGTAACAGACAATTATTTAATCAAAAAGGCAATTATTGACTATGGCGCTTTAGCCGTTTCATGCTTTGCAGTTGAGGATGGAATTTATTTCAATACAAACACTTCTGCACAGTACATAAATGAATCCTCAACCGAAAATCATAAAGTCTGTGTGGTCGGTTGGGATGACAATTACTCCAAGGACAATTTTGCAATCACACCACCAGGTGACGGCGCATGGATTATCAAAAACAGTTGGGGCAGCGAATGGGGAGACAAAGGCTACTTCTACATATCCTATTTTGATGGAAGTTTTGCATCCAAAAAAGAACTTACAGGATATGTTATTAAGAATGACGTCAATTATGACATGGTTTATCAGCACGATATCGGTGGGGATTTAGTGTTGCTAGATGCAAAATATTATATGAACAAGTATATTGCAGAAGAAGATGCCCTAATTGCTGCTGTTGGAACTTATTTCGACAGCACTAACTTAAACTATGAATTCTCAGTTTTCGTCAATGATGTTGAAGTATATAATCATAAGGGTGCAAGTGAATTCAGGGGATATTCCACAATACCATTAAACAAATACATAAAAATCAAAAAAGGAGATGCCTTTAAAGTCATATTCAAAAATAAGGCTCCTGCATTAACTGACGGCAGGACACCTATTGACAAGAACATGACATTCCAAAGTGATGATGGAAAAACATGGGAGGATTTATCCGACACCCATCGCGTAGCAGTTTTAAAAGTTTACACAATTCCTGATTTGAATATCGCTGATGATCTGGTCAAATATTATGGTGATGATACCCCATATACTGCTAATGTCCAGCCTGGCGATAAGGTGACCTTTGAGATTAACGGCATTACTGCAACAGTAATAGCGGATGAAAACGGAACTGCAAAGCTTGGCATTGATTTGAAACCGGACACATACTATATAAAAGTGAATTACAATGGAACCAAGTATCCGTTCAATGTTATAATCAAGAGCACAATCGCATCCCAGGATGTAACCAGAGGATATAACAGCAACTATGACCATCAAATCCAATTGTTTGATAAAAAAGGCAATGCTTTAAACAATACTGCAGTCAGTGTGACTGTCAATGATAAGACTAGCAAATATACAACTGACAACAACGGTTTTATCACCATTGAATTTACTAAATTAACTACCAATCAGAAAATTAGCATCGTTAATCCGTCCACTAGTGAAACAGGTGCCAATACCATAAAAGTAGTTTCAAGATTCAGCGGAAATTCAAACATCAACATGTACTACTTCGACGGTTCAAGTTATAAGTTCAAGGTTTATGGTGACGATGGCAAATTGGTTGGAGCAAACAAAGTTGTTAGCGTTAAACTTAACAAGAAGACATATAAAGTTAAAACAAATAACAAAGGTGTTGCATCATTAAAAATACCAAATACCGTTAAACCAGGTACTTACACAATAACTGCGACTTATGCTGGCCAAACTGTTAAAAATACTGTAAAAGTAAAACAGGTACTTACAACAACTAAAAAGACTGTTAAAAATTCAGCCAAAAAATTAGTGCTTAAAGCAATGCTGAAAAACAAGCTTAAAGGCAAAGTTATTAAATTCAAATTCAATGGAAAAACCTATAAAGCAAAAACAAACAAAAAGGGAATCGCCCAGATAACCATTAAGAAGAATGTCATTAACAAACTCAAAAAAGGAAAAACATATGCCTTTAAGGTAACTTATGTTAAAAACACCATAAAATCAACAGTAAAAATCAAATAATAAGGAAATAATCATTTTCCTTATTTTAATTTTTTTATATCGCCATTTACCAGATTCATATAAAAGAATAGTAGATGCTGTTGCACCTACCGAATATATTAATGAACTCCAGCCTGAATTGCGGATACTATAAAACCGGAAAAATCTATCATTAAATGAACAATATATGATACAAATACATTTTTTGTTTTCATATAAGCGTATAAATTAAATATTGAACCTAGTCCTTGAATTAATAGTATTTGAAAAATTCTTCCAGAATATGCAGTGTAATGAGCCATTCCAAAAACAAACAATGAACCAACAATACCGATAAATAGACTAATGTCACGATTTCCAGTTGATTTATAGATTGCATACATTATAAGCAATAGCAGGAATATTTTTAAGAACTCCTCACCCATAAGCTGTAGAAAAATTGTTACAATAAATGTAGGGCTTAGTTGTTCGGCTATTGGAAGAATTCCATTACCAGCAAGAGGATAATGCATTAATGCTAAAATTGGAGTAGCTATTAGCATAACATATAAAATATAGCCAAGAAAAGACAATATGATTGTTTTAATGTCTTTTAACCTTATCCTTTTAAAGAACAATCCATAATTTCTTTTACAGATGTACAATGCAGGAATTATTGTTACCAAAAATATCATTACAGATTTGAGTGCTTGATGCGAACTAAACAAAGAAATTGTAATTATGACCAAAATAACTGATATTAATACAATAGACCAATCAGCTGTGGATAGCTTCGGCACGTCATTGTAGAAAGGAAAATCAATCCCATCATCTAAAAATTTAAATTTGTCTTTTAAAGAGAACATGATAATTCACCCCCATAAATAAAAAAATAGATGAATAATTCATCTATCGAACTTTAACTGTTGTTTTAATATTGTCTTTAAAGTAACTCACCTTAACTATGTATGTTTTACCCTTTTTAAGCTTTTTAATAACATTTTTATTCAATGCTTTTTGTGCAATGCCTTTTGCATTGGTTTTTACTTTATATGTCTTGCCGTTGAATTTGAATGTTATTATTTTGCCTTTGACCAATTTGCCATTTATTTTAAGTGTTGCTTTTAATGTGAATTTTTTAGCAGTCTTTTTAACAGTGACTTTGCTTGCCTTAATCACATGTTTTACAGTGATTGTGTTCTTGTAGGTTTTGCCATTGTATGTAGTTGTCATGGAATAAGTTTTTGGAAGCTTTTTTATCTTTATTTTAGCAATTCCATTTTTGTCAGTCCTGACTGCAGTTGATTGACCGTTAATTTTGAATTTAACACTGGCACCCACGACAATATGGCCGTCAGCTGTTGTAACTTTGACTGAAAAGTATTTGCCACCACCATAGTCGACTGTAATGTTTTTGTTGCCGACGATAGCTGTGTCATCTTTTAAGGTATATGCTTTAATACAGGCAATCTCTCCATATTCCTGATACAAATCTTTCCAGGATCCATCATCAATATTAGTTAATGAAACGCCCACCCCATAGTGCATCCTTACTGGAATAGATACACCCAATGCCAAGGATGTTACATAAATACTAAATTTATCACCTTTTTTAATTGGAATGTACTTGTTCAATTTAATGGTGTGGTATCCCCGATAAGGTGAAACACCATTTTGAGTATAAACCACAGCACCATTCACTGCAATTTTAACTGTATAATCCATGCCACTCTGATTAAAGTAGGTTCCAACAGCAGCTATCAAATCATCTTCGGCACTGACAAAATTATTCACATTGGTTATAGGAGTGCCATATAATTCACTGGTTTCATCATACATCATAAATTCATCAATACCTGTAAAATCATATTGATAATTCTTATTGTATGGCAAAGTATTTTCAAACACATATGCGACCGCCTGATCTGTTAGTTTGTCATCGGCGCATAATGTTCCATCATAATATGAAATATACATGTATCCTCCATCACCATATTGGGCTCCCCAACTGTTTTTGATAATCCATGCCCCATCACCTTCAGGTGTGGTGGCGAAGTTTTCTTTTGAATAATTATCATCCCATCCAACAATAGCAACTGCATGATTTGGAGTACCATTCAAATTATAAAAAGCACCTGTAGTATCGTTATAACCTTCTGGACTTTGATCAGCACCAAAAAGTACAGCCAATGCACCATATTTAAGAATAGCTTTTTTAAGAGCAGGATTTCCTGGAATTGATACGTTTCCACAATCAATTAAAACAAAATCCTGAAGGTGTATTGTTTGATTTGTGTGGATTGAAGGAGATAATTTTCCAACTTCATCATATATGTCATAAACCTGCGGAAATGCTCCAATCCAAGATAAAAGATAACCTGCCGCAATCATTTCATTCGCACTTTCGACATTACCGGATCCGTATCTGCTGAAAATAAGCATGGAATCCTGCATATTATTTTCTGAAATATCATATGATATCCCAGTATTTTTCAATAAAGCAGATTCAAATGCTGCTATTCCACCAAATGCCCAACAAGAACCCATACTTCCTTGATCCCTAACTGGTGTAAGCCATCCGATTTCCCTCAAATCAAATCTGGTAGGAAGAATACTAAGGTCGATGCTGTTTGTGGTTAAATTTAATTTCATTCCCTCACCAAGAATCACACTTGGATAATATGTGTTATTCAAATCATCTTTAGAAATTGTATCGTTCCCATATATTCGACCTATTGTTGAACCAACATCATCAAAATAAGTATAAACAGGATTATTGTTGTTGTTAAAGGTTATATTGTCCAGATGATATTCGGCATCATAAATTAATATTGCGCTGGCCATTGAAGCGCTATTATTATTGAATTCTGAATCCGTAAGATTTAAAAGGCCGAAATCAAAATATAGTGCGCCTCCGGATGTTTGATAATTAGGCTGTGACACCACTTTATTTGAATTGAATTTACAATTGGTTATTTCTGCAATTACATCTGAAAGATATGCTGCCCCTCCGGCATAAACTGCAAAACAGTTGGTGAAGCTTGAATCTTTAAGGGTTGAATTACCGGTTAGCTGAACAAAAGCCCCGCCAAAACCTGAGGAAATATTATTGAAAGTTGAATTTCGAATAGTTATTTCAATTGGTTCTGTAATTGGTTCGGTACCCTCTCCTTTGACATCGACAAATACTGCCCCCGCATTTTTAGTTGAAGTAGTATTTGCAAATAAACAATTTTCAATAATTGCCTGTTTAGGTGCCCGAATTCCTACAGCACCAACAGATTCATTTGCTTTTAAATTATAAAATTTAGTATTATTGATGGTCACATAGCATACCTGAGCAAATACTGCCGGAGAATATTTTGAAAAAACATTATCGAAAATACAATTATCAATAGATAATACAGTGATATCCATCTCGTTAGTAGAAATTGAGCCCCAATGACTGAAATATTTTGATGTAAAATTACTGTATTCAACATTTAAAGTACCGGTTTCCAAATAAAGTGCACTGCCCCTATCTGAATAACCATCAATAAAGTTACAATTAGAAATATTAACAATGGCATTTTCCACAATAGTCATTGCTCCTCCAAAGAGTTTTGCAGTATTGTTAATGAATGTAACATTATTTAAAGTTAATGACCCTTTTTCAGCAATTATTGCACCACCATACCCATCAGAATAACCATTAACAAACTTAAGATTGTTTATTGTGATATTTTTTCCTAAAACGACGAACATTGACACCTGACCATTTCCATCAAGTATGTGGTTATTTCCATTTATTACAAAATTATCTTTAACAATACCAATTGGCTTTCTAATATCAGCATTATTGAATTTATAGTCTTTTTCTATTTCCAATACTTCCCCAGATGCAGAAATATCCTTAGCTAAATCTGTAAACGTATTGTTAGTTTCACTTTCACCATATTTGTTATATTCTGTACTTTGCAAGACTGCTGACCTATCATTAAGAGCAGCATCCCCCATTTCTATTGTATTATCTGTACTTATTGTTTCATTGCTAATTTCTTCTGTTGCTGAGACCGCACCTATTGAAACTATCAAAAAAAGCAATAAAAACCCTATTGCCGTGAATTTCATAGATTACCCCCAATTAATCAAAATTTAACCCATAAATAAAAAAAAATATGAATATTATTTTTACATGTTAACGAATATTGAATATTTTTTAAACAACAGGTTAAAAAAAAGTTTATTCCCATACATATATAAAAATATCGATTTAATCCCAAAGAAGAGATTTTGTTCTATTACATACGAATATATCTTTAATCTGATTTTAAATCATTTTTAACAGAATAACTGAAATTTTAGATAATTTTATCCAAAAAATAATTAGAGATCTCACAAAAAAGCAATTGTCACAAAATTCTTAAATTAAAAAAAAGAGTTTAAGGAAGTTGAACTGCCTCAATGTAGAGGTGGTTCAAATCTTTAAATGCAAAATCATTGTATTTTTTCTATTATCGGCAATTCTCATGGCAGCTCTTGAATATAACCCCACTTTTTATCCAGCATTCTTAATGTATCCTTATAGAATCCCCTGCATTCAATCAGTTGACAATTGACCTTTTGTGCAAATTCATCCTCAATATAAAAATACATCCTGGCAGATTTGTTGCCTGTTCTTTTGACATAGAAACTGCAGTATATGTTTCCAAATCTGTTTGCAGCCTCAAATATCATCTCAGCATTTTCAAATATGTCCTTAACATTTTCAATGAATTCGGCCACATCCTTTTCATGGAAGTATTGGAAGACACCTGCAACTATCAATAATGTTGAAAGAGTGGTGTCTAATTCATTGTACCAATCAAGTTTGAATAAATCTCCTTTAATGAACTTTTCAATTAATCCAGGCTCGAAATATTTTTCTCTAAGTTCAATCACTTCATGTAGGTCAACTTCAAAAAATAGTGCATTTTTTCCATCAATTCTATAATATGATGTTTCAAGCCCCACGCCCAAATTGACAATATTGCATTTGTCATGCAGTTTATGAATTCCTTTGTCATTCTGTCCAGATTATAACTTCGGGCAACATTTGCAATAATCGGGTATTGCGTTGAGTTTTCATCAATTTTCTTATCTTTAATCAAATCCTCCATTTCCAATGCTTTTGATCAAAAAAAATACTCAGGAAAATTTTTTTTAAGACACTTATTCTTGCCGTTAGTGGAATGAATAATGTGTCCTCTACACCCTCAAACTCAGACATTATTTCGCCTAAAACAAATTTAGTCTCGGCTGTTGATTATAATTACAGTGCTGTTTAACCCCAATACCCTCGAATAATCAATTTTATCAGCAATCTTATTCAACACACTGATATTGTCAAATTCAAGATTATCATTTTCAACTATCGGATTAAAATCAATGCCTGTATCCTTAATGGAAATTAAAATATTTTCATCATTATTTTTAACGATGACATCAATTGCATCAACAGATTCATTGATATTGATGATATTGACAAGCATTTCCTCAATAGCCATACTGACCAATACTGCGGATTTGTTTTCAGCCAAATAATCCTTAACTTGCCTAGATAACTCTACAGCCTGTTTGATATCGCCTTCGATTGTATATGCAAATACCTTTTTATCATCATTGTGTTTGTTTATGAAAAATCCTGAGTATTCGCCATCAGTCTTTTTGTTGAGATATCTTGAATATATGAAAATGTATAATATTGTAAGGATTTCGGCAATAGTGAATGAAATCCAAATTCCATTTGCGCCCATTAAAAATGACAATAAAAATGCGAATATCACCGGAAAGACACAGCCTTCAAGTATGGATATGGTATTTGACAATTTATCTTTTTGAATGGCCTGAGCGTAAAAGGTATACAGGAACGTGATTGCAATTCCCACATAACTCAATGAGAAAATCCTGATTGCATTCAATACAATAGGAATATCTGAAGGATTGTTGACCTGATATAACATCAATAAAGATTGAGGACAGATAATGAAGAACACAGACAGTATTAAACTTGAAGCCAAAACAATCTTTAAGGATTTTTTCGTAATATATTCAACACTTTTATAGTCCTCCTCCTGATAATAGACAGATACGATTGGAGACATTGTCTGTGCAGTACCAATCAGGAATATGTAAAGAATAAACAGGCTATTGCAGCAGATATTGAATGCAACCAAACCATACTGGCCGATGTATAAGGTAATCAGAGTGTTGATTATAAAAATCTTTATTGTGAAATATAATTGTGTTGATGCACCGGAAAATCCGGATTTACAGATTTCAGCAGTAGTGCTCAAAAATGTCTTGACTTTAACGAAAACGAAATTTAATGTCCTTTTTGGATTGAAGAAGTAAGTTAACATGTAGATAGAGCCTAAAATATAACCTACAATTGTTGCACCGGCCGCACCGGAAAGTCCCCAGCCAAACACACCGATAAATATAATATCGAATATGATATTGGCCACATTAGCTACAATCAATGACCTCAAAGGCAAATCTGCAATCCCATCTGCACGAACAAAGTATGATAAGCACATTATAAAGCATAAGAATGGAATTTCAAGTATATAAATACTATAATATTGGAAAACAATCGGTTGTATTTGAGCAGAAGGACATAAAATTCCTATAATCGGACCTGAAAAGAGCGTTCCCAAAAGCGAGAACAATACTCCAATCAACACTAAGGACATTATCGAAACGGAAAATATCCTATTGCTTTTTTCATTATCAAATTCTGCCTTTGCAACTGAGCACATTACACTGCCCCCCAATCCAATCATCCAATAAATTAAATTAACGAACGTACTTAACGGCTCTACCGGTTGGATAGCGGATAATGCAACAGCACCAATCAAATTACTTACAATGATTGAATCAACAAGCAAACAAATATTGCCCGTCATTGAAGTTAATAAGGTAGGAATGAAGAATTCCTTGAATTTACCACTTAATAATTTATAATTGCGTTCATACATTGTTACTCACCTAAAAAGAAATTCATATCATCCAAATATTTAACAAAATTATAAATGTACTCCCTAGAAATCATTGGCCAATTAATGCCCAGACGATACAGCACCTGAGTGGTATAATGGTTTTCAACTGGAATCCATTCTTTTTTAACTTTACCTGATCCAATTGAAGTAATTAAACCAGAAACTCCATCCTGTTTGGATTTGTCCGCCAATGCATCTTTCAAGACCTGTTCATATTCTTCATCTTCACAAGGTTCAATATTCAATCCCAAAGGCTTTATGATATCAACTACATCCGCAAAAGTAATCTCATGAGAATTATACGGATGGAAAACAACACAGTTTCTTGGTGTCTTGGCCAGTGCAACAATTGATTTGGCAGTAATATCAATCTGACTGAATTCTATGCTGTCGGACAACATTTCATAAGGCACTTTTCCCATAGTTACGAAAGCCTTTAAACGATTGATGAATCCGTTTGATTCAAAGTTAATCTGGAATTCGCTGTCCGAACTTCTAGCCATCAAGTTGCCAACCCTCATTATTTTAACGTCAAGGTCATCTTCTACAGCCGCCTCAAGAACTGCCCTTTCAGCTAAAAACTTGCTGCCGATATACTGATTGTCCACTCCCTGACCTATGTACAAATTCCTTTCATTATAATCAACGTCCAATGGTGGGAAATTATCAATACTTTCTCCTGCAACGCTGCATGTTGAAACCTGAACATATTTTGCATCTTTCATTTTGGCAAATCTCAATCCGTTGATTACTCCTCCCAGATTGATATCTTCTATGTCAGTTCCAGATGAGAAGTGCTTTACATTAGCTGCACAGTTGATAACTGTGTCAATATTTAAATTCAGAATATTTTCAAAATACTTGAAGTCGGTGATATCACCTTCAATCACCTGCAATCTCTCATCAATGATAGAATCGTCAATATTGTCTTCAAAGTAATAGAACAATAAAGATTTGAGCCTGTTCATAGCTGATAAACTACCTTTGGACCTTACAAAACAGTAAATCATGCCTGATTCTGTTTTTAACAGTTCATTTAAAACATGAATTCCTAAAAATCCGGTAGCTCCAGTCAATAGAATATTACCCAAACTATCCTCCAATTTTCCGCTTATCATTGATTCCAAATTATTTTTACTCAACAATCTGTTGATTTTAGAATAATCATACTTGCTTTCATCTTCGGATTGTGAAGAGTCCCTTTGAGAAATGAATTCAGAAATCTTTCTTGGGGTTGGATTTTTAAATACATCTCCATAATTTAATTCATAATCCCTATTTAAAGCAGCCAATGTAATTTTAGTGACCAGTAGAGAAGTTCCTCCAATTTCAAAGAAATTATCTTCAACGCTTACTGTGTCAAGTCCTAAAATTTCGGCAAATGTGTTTGCAAAGAATGCTTCAACTTCATTTTCGGGAGCCACATATTCTGAAATCAGTTCAGGTTCAGGCAAACTTTTCAAGTCTGTTTTACCATTCAATGTTTGAGGCATTTCATCCAATTCCATATAAACGGTAGGAACCATATAATATGTCAATTTTTCAGAAAGATTTTCCTTTAATTCCTCAATGTCAAATGAAAATTCATTGGATGTGCGATTTTCAACTTTATATTCATCATCAACAGTGAAATAAGCACATAAATGGTCATTGCCCTTAATTTTTCTAACGACTACCGCAACGGAATGAATAGGTTCGAAATTGGAAATAAGTGATTCAATTTCTCCAATTTCAATTCTAAGGCCTCTTAGTTTTATCTGATTGTCCAAACGTCCGTGAATATATATGTTTCCTTCATCATCTGATTTGGCAAAATCTCCTGATTTATAGAACCTTATTCCATTAATCTCACAGAATGCCTTCTCATTATTTTCCGGCCTATTTAGATAAGCTCTTGAAACTCCGCCACCTGCAATATACAATTCTCCCATAACGTTTGGAGGCAGAGGATTGCCATCCAAATCCATAATGCTTTCATAAACATTGAAATAAGGTTTTCCTATATTCAGTTTTCCATCATCAATCAGATGTGCGTTACACACAACCGTTGTTTCAGTAGGCCCATACATGTTATAGACCTTTGCATCAAGGCCATTGAGAATATCAAGCAATTGTGGAGGGAATCCTTCACCACCAATGGATAAAACCTTAAATTTAGAAAATTCTTCACCCAAATCATCCAATTCGAAATACTGCAGTAGACGTGATGGAGTTCCACTATAAACATTTGCACCTGTTCTTTTAATGAACTCACATAAGGCCAAAGGATCCTTATATTCAGCATCATTGGCAAATGCAATCGGAATTCCATTCATCAGTGCAGTCATTGTTTCCTGATGAAGCATATCGAATGCAACTGTAGAAATGGATAAGGCCTTATATCCTTCTTTTTTACCGTTTATTGCCACTTCATAATTATAAACGCTTCTGGAATCAGGATAGACAAAGTTTGCAAGGTTCCTGTGTTCTATCATCACTCCTTTTGGAAGACCTGTTGAACCTGAAGTGTAAATAATATATGCAAGGTTTTCCCCTTTTAATTCCGGATCCGGGTTTGAGGTATCTGTCTCTTCAAGCAGCTCTGAAATTTGTATAATATGGTTTGAATAATCACTTAAATCAATATTTTTAATCTCTACAATATCGTCAACAATGATGAATTTGGAATCACTGTCAGTTAAAACGTGCTCGATTCTATCCTTAGGATAATCGGAATCGACCGGAATGAATGCTGCTCCTGATTTTAGGATACCGAATATGGAAGCAAATACGTTGCTGTCACGTTTCAATATGAACATCACCTTGTCTTCAGCAACAACTCCCCGTTTGATAAGTGCATTAGCTATCTTATTTGCCCTGTTGTTCAACTCTTCATAGGTAAAATCTCCATCTTCAGCAGATATTGCCAAATCATGAGGATGCAATTCCACTTGCTTTTCAAATATTTTATTTAACCTATATTCATCCAATTCTACGAGATTCAAATCGTCAACGGACAGTTCATTAGCTTCAACAATGGAAATATCTTTTAATTGCTTATCTTTATCAAGGCTTATAAATTTATTTACAACAACTTTAAAACTATCTAAAAATGTTTGAATCAATTCTTCAGAATATAACTGGTCATTGAAGCTCATTGAGACATCGTATTTATCTTCAACCTCTGAAATGTTAAGATTCAATTTAAATTTAAGGTCATCTTCATCCAATGCTTCCCTTTTTACATAATCCCCATTAATCTTTATGTCTTCAACAATGTTTCCATGGAATGCATAAAGGAACTCCGGCACAAATCCGTATTTATTGGAAATTTCTGTTAAAGGATATGAAGAATGGGCCAATACATCAAACCATTCCTTATTGGCATACTCAAAGAATTCATTTATAGTCAAATCAGAATTTACATTCAAAGCTATAGGCAATGTTTTAACCATCATGGCCAATGTCTTTTGTTGATTTGGATTGAACCTGCCGTTGGTAATTGTTGCAATCAATAAGTCTTTAGTATAGGCAAATTTTGATAAAACAAAAGAGGATACTGCCAGGAAGAAATTGTTTTGACTGATTGACAATTCGCTGCAGAAATCATCTATTTTATCTTTTTCAAGGAAAATAGTTTTCTCCAAACCAGTACTTTCATGTTCATCACCGCTTAAATCCGGAGTCATTAGTGTGGCCTCATCGAATTCTTTAATTTTATTAAAGAAAAACATTTCTGATTCCTTATATAAAGAGGATTCTTGAGTTTTAACTTCATTTAATGAATATTCAAAACCGTTGATTTCTTCTGATTCATATTCAATGCCGTCATAACTTTTTGCAATTTCATCAAATAGTATATTCAATGAAGTTCCATCCAGAATTATATGGTGGAAATCACAAAGAATTGAGGTATTGCCTTGAGTTCTAATAATTCTAAACCGGAATAACGGTCCTTCGCTTAAGTCAAATGGCTTGATAAATTCTCTTTTGAAGTTTTCATCAATGATGTCCACTTCAACTATTTCAATTAAATCATCTACAACCAGATTATCCCTACTTTCCTGATATGCAACACCATCCTGCATTACGATTCTTGTTTTTAAGTACGGATGAGAATTGATTACTTTTATAATAGCTGATTTGAGCCTGTTTTCATCAATATCACTTCCCAATTCAATATATTTAGGAAGATTATAATTCAATTTCTCATAATCCTTTACGCAATCGAAGTAAACACCCAACTGGTTAGGAGTTAACCTATAATATTTATGTTCACTTTCATCAGTTTCGCTTTCAGCAAACCCATCACTGATTTCAATGTTTTTGGCAATATTGCGAATTGTCGGTTGCTGAAGAATGATGGTAACGTTGATTTCCTTATCAAGTCTATTATAGATTTCTGTGCTTAGCCTCATTATTGTTAATGAAGTAAAGCCTAGCTCATAAAGGTCATCTGTAACTCCGAAATCATCAAAACCCATAATTTCGCTGCAAATTTCAAAAATGCTTTTTTCAAGTCCACTATTAGCATTGACATGCTTTGAACTTAATTTTGGAACAGGCAAACTCTTAGCATCGATTTTTCCGTTTGGTGTTTTAGGCATCTCATCCAATTGCATAAATGAAGTAGGAATCATATATCTTATCAATTTTAAAGAAAGATAATCTTTTAAATCACCGGCATCGATATCTTCAGCCGCAGTGAAATATGCACATAGGATGTCCTGATTGTTTATCTGCTTTACAGCCACTACAACATTTTCAATACCAGGATATTTGGAAATTGCTGATTCAATCTCTCCAGGTTCAATTCTTTGACCTCTAAGCTTGATTTGTTTATCTTTCCTTCCTACAATAACCAATTCATTATTTGAATTCTTATAAGCCAAATCACCGGTTTTATAGAATTTCAAATCATTTACAAATAAAAATTCAGATTTGTTTAAATCATCCCTATTCAAATAGCCAGGAGTGGTTTGAACCCCTGCAGTACAGATTTCACCTGTGATATTGTTAGGCAATGGATTACCGTCAATATCAATGATTAAATCAATATTGTTTGGAATAGGTACTCCCTCAGTTATCTCATCGCTGTCAATTAATTTCTGATGTGTTGCAATTGTGTTTTCAGAAGATCCGTATGAGTTAAATATTTTTGCATCGCTGTTGGCACGTATATCGCCATAGACTGATGGGATGAACTTCTCTCCACCAATAATAATAATCTTAAATTGTCTAAGCAGGTCTTTAAACTCAGTGACTTTCATATATTCCTGAATTCTTGAAGGAGTTAAGGATAAACCGTCGACTTTTGACTCCTTAATCAAACGAATTAGTTTAGAGAGGTTTTTGCTTTCCTCATCACTAGCCAGAGTCACTTTTGTTCCGTTGATTATTGTCGCTAAAACTTCTCTTAAAAATGCAATGAACGTGGTTGTGGTTAAAGACAGCATATTGGAAACGTCATTTTGTATGGCATGAATTGCAATATTGTCCTTTCTGGAATCAATATAATTTATTAAACCTTTATGGGTAATTTTTACCCCTTTTGGTTTTCCAGTAGACCCGGATGTATAGACTATGCAGGCCAAATCATCAGATTTTATGTCAACGTCCAAATTGCCGTCATTTTCATTATCCAATAATTCATCAATGTTTGATTGGATGACCAATTTGGCCCCGGTGTCTTGCCTAATAAAATCTGTCTGCTCTTCAGGCTGTTCAGTTGACACTATTGTAAAGGAAGCACCTGTTTTCATCACCCCATAAATGGCGGATATTAATTTGGCAGACCTTTCAAGTTTTAGGATAACGTGATCGCCAGAAGACACACCCAAATCAATCAGGCTATGTGCAATCCTATTTGATAGGCTATTCAATTTATTGTAAGACAATGTTTGGCCATGGTCAATAAGAGCAATCTCTTCAGAGAGATTTGAAACTGAATCTTCGAACAATTCCTTAAGATTTGCATCAATCTCAATCGCTTCAAAATCATTGTGAATTTCTCTTAATTCCACTTCCTTTTCACCTGACAATAATGAAATCTCATCAACAGGTTTAGTGAAATTTTCCTGCAGCTTATTAATCATCAATCCAATATTATCAGTTAAATCCTCAATGAACTCCTGGGAATAAAGTGCATCATTATACCTTAAAAATACCAGATAATTGTCCATGTCCTCTTCAATGTAAACGCTTAAATTGAATTTTGGCAAATCAAGTGAAAGGTCTTCAACCTTTAAGGAATTGACTTTGCCGCCATCATTAACCATCTGGTATTCAATATCCACACCCACCTGATAGGCGTAGTAGATATTCGGATTGATATTATACTTTTCAAATAATTTAGTATATGGATAGTTTTCATGATTGATTGTTTCAGTTAATGTATTTTGAACCGAATCGAAATATTCACCAACACTTTGACTTGTATCGATTTTATGAATGAATGGTAGTGTTTTTACAACCATTGCAATAGTATTTTCATAATTTGGATTCAATCTACCACTGGAAATAGTTGCAATTAGCATGTCTTTTGTATATGTATATTTACTCAATGTCAAAAGAGTTGCAGATAAAAATAAATTATTTGGAGTGATATCATATTCCTTACAGAATTCATCAATCGAATCCTTGCTTATTGAATTATAACATTCACCCAATCTTGCAGTTTCAATAGGTTTAGTGATATTCGGTGTGATATCAGTACTAATGTCAATCTCAGAAATTTTGGAATTGAAGA
The DNA here is from genome assembly GCF_900314695.1 of uncultured Methanobrevibacter sp. Lineage (NCBI taxonomy): Archaea > Methanobacteriati > Methanobacteriota > Methanobacteria > Methanobacteriales > Methanobacteriaceae > Methanobrevibacter > uncultured Methanobrevibacter sp. Next base: position 36,931 of record NZ_OMWD01000018.1, read on the forward strand.
ATTCTTCGGATTTAATGTAGGAATCTGACCCCTCCTGTCCATAATCTTCAAGAATATATTCAAATCCGGTATAGCCCTCCGTTAACAGATCCTTATCATGATATGCATTAATCAGGTTTTCAATTAATACATTCAATGACAATCCATCAAAAATAATATGATGAATATCCAAAAGTAATGTAGTTTGATTGTTATAATAAAATATTTTCGCCCTGTAAAGTGGAGAATCAAATAAATCAAATGGTTTTGCAAAATTTTCTCGAACTTTAACACTGCATTCCTTATTTAATATTTCCACATTGACTTTTGCATCATCCTGACGTTTAATGCATACTTTTCCATCTTTTTGTGTGATGATGCTTTTTAGATAGCTGTGATAATCAAATACTTTTATCAAGGATTCCTTTAATCTTTCAGGATCGATATTTTTACCCAATTCTATAACGAAAGGCATGTTATAAATTAACTTATCCGGATTTTTGACTGATTCTATGTATACGTTTAACTGATTATGGCTTAACGGATAATAATCCTGTTTTTCATAATTGACCTTTACAACTTCACTGGTATTGATGAGAAGATTTTCCAAATCACAAATATTTTCTGCATCCATCAATGTTTTAAAAGATAGTGAAGTGTTAAAACTGGAATATATCTCATGTGAAAGTTTCATTAGGGACAATGATGAAAAGCCTAAACTAAACAGATTATCAGTAACACCAAAATCTTTGAAATTCAAAATTTCACTGCATATCTCATACAGCTTTCTTTGAACATTATTTTTAGGCAACACATATTCAGTTATTAACATAGGCTCAGGCAAATTCTTAACATCAACTTTGCCGTTCGGTGTCTGCGGCATCTCATCCAATTGCATAAACACAGTTGGAATCATATAGCGAGTAAGGCGATCCTTTAAAAATTCCTTCAAATCATCATTATCAATTGTCTCATCAGCAGTATAATAAGCACATAAATGGTCATTGTTATTAATCTCTTTAATCACTACCACAACTTGTTTGATATTTGGATATTTGCTTATGCTAGTTTCGATTTCACCTATTTCGATTCTTAATCCTCTTAATTTAATTTGATTATCTATCCTTCCCTTAATGTCAATTTCACCATTTGGAAGTTTGATAGCATAATCTCCGCTTCTATAATAAGGAATGCCGTTTATGGTTAAAAATACTTCTTCGGTTTTTTCAGGCATGTTGTAGTATCCTTTTCCAACACCAATACCTCCAATGTACAATTCACCCATTACACCCAAAGGCAATAGCTTGCCGTCGATATCACGAACATCAGTTATATAATTGTCATGCGGAAGGCCTACAGTTATGTCATTGACATCTGTGACATCCTTGTTGTTTGATGTGATAGTCGTTTCGGTCGGACCGTAACTGTTGTAAACAACAGCATCACTGTATTGCCTTAAATCCTCGTAGACTTTAGTTGAAAATTTCTCCCCACCTAAGAAAACGCATTTCAAGCATTTAATAGCTTCACAGAACTCTTTAGCTTCCAGGTATGAAGCCAATCTTGATGGAGTAAAGTCAGCAACTTCAGGTTTGTTTTCATTGATTAATTGAGTCAATTCAGGAATATTCTTAATTTCAACATCATCTGCAAATATCAATTTCAAACCATTGGATAGTGAAGTAAGAATATCATCCGTAGACACGTCAAAAGAAATTGTTGTAATACAAAGCAAGCTATCATAAGTGGATTTAGGATTTGAAACCTGATTGCAAATGTTTTCATGGCTAATCATTACTCCCTTAGGATTGCCTGTTGATCCTGAAGTGTAAATCATATATGCCAAATCATCACCAATAACGCGAATATTCGGATTATCACAATCCCCTTCTTCAAGAAGTTCATCAACATCCAATGAAAGCTGGGAAGTTTCATTGCATATAATATAATCCGCCTGACTGTTTTCATAAATATATTTAATCCTTTCTTGAGGGTATTCAGGGTCAATAGGAACAAAAGCACATCCCGCTTTTAAAACACCTAAGATAGAAGCAATAAGGCGACTATCCCTTCCAAGCATTATAAGAATATTGCTTTTTGGCTTAACACCCTTTTTGATTAACGCATTGGCAATCTTATTACTTTTCTCATTTAACTCAGCGTAAGTTAAGGTAGTGTCACTTGCAACCAATGCCACGTCATTTGCCTTTTCGACCGCCTGTTTTTCAAAGCGTTTATGTAAAACCGGATTTTCAACTGGAGTGAAATCAGGCAATTCATCAAATTTGTTCAATTCTATTTCATTAATCTTCAATTGTTCGATATCACTATCGACAAATTGGTTTAAAATGGATAAAACACTATTCAGGAATGTTTTAATATATTTTTCACTGTACAAAGCATTATTGTATAAAACAACCAGTTCCATACTGTCTTCAGTTTCATTAACATCAAAAGTTAGTTTATAATCGGTTTCAAGAGAATTCAAATTTTTTATACTGTACACATCATTGCCGAATTTGACTTTTTCCTTTTCGAGATTGTTGTATGTATACATGAATTCAGGCTTCAAATCAAACTCATCAGCAATATTGATATAAGGATAATTGCTGTGCTTGATTCCATCCTTCCAGATGTCATCAATTTGTGTGAATAATTGCCTGACTGAAATGTTCCTGTCTTCATTGATGGAAACTATCGGGAATGTTTTAACTAGAAATGCCTGAGTATTATAATAATTAGAATTCAATCTGCCGTTGAATATGGTTGTCAATAACGTTTTGTCACTGAATGTGTATTTATTTAATGCCAATATTGTGCTTGCCATGAACAATATGTTTGGCGAAATTCTTTTTTCGGCGCAGAACTCTTTTATAAATTGTGAATCTATATTTTCAGAAATGGACTCCAATCTGCCAATATCCTCATCATCGTTCAAGTCCGGAGTCAGAACAGTTGATTCCACTTCTTTTGACAGTTGCTCATGGAAATATTTCTCACTGACAACATATTCTTCACTGTCCTTGCCTTCTTTTTCAATCAGAGAACAGACATATCCATCATAGACTTCCGCTTCTATTTCCTCACCATTGTATGCATTGGCGAAGTTGTTGAATAATGCATCCAATGATTCACCATCAGATATTATATGATGGATATCAAAGAATAGTACTGTTTCATCAGCCGTCTTATAGATTTTGGCTCTAAATAGCTGATTATTTAATAATTCAAACCTCTTGACATTTTCTTTTTCTATTTCCTCATCAGAAATATCTTTCACTTCCACAATAGGAATTTCATCAATAGGCATTGAATCATCACGTTTGTGCATCAGTTGGCCTTCATGATTGACAATTCTAGTTTTGAGATAAGGATAGGCATCAATAGTTTTGATAATGGATTCTCTTAATTTCAATGCATCAATTGACTTATCAAACCTTACGATTGCCGGAAGATTGTATTGCGCTTCATCAGGATTCTGAGCGCATTCATAGTAGACACCCAATTGATTAACCATCAATGGATAAAATGTAATATCGCTAGAAGATTCAATCAATTCATTTAAATTATCATCGGATTCGGCATTATCAATTTCACCGGCAATATTACGTATTGTAGGATTATCCAGCAATTCAAGAATATCCAGATTAATATTGAATGATTCAAAAATATCTACATTGAACTTCATCAATGACAATGAGGTAAATCCAAGAGAATATAAATCATCAGTAACACCAAAACCATCAGCATTAACATATTCCGATACCATTTCTAACAATTTCTCTTCGGTATCATTGACCGGCAAAACATTTTCAAACACCAATTTAGGTTCAGGCAAATTCTTAACATCAGTTTTACCATTTGCAGTTTGTGGAATCTCATCCAGCTCCATATAAACTGTAGGAACCATATAATAAGTTAATTTTTCGTTCAGATATTCTTTCAATGCATTAATATCAATGGAATAATCCTGTTCGTCATTTTTAAACTCATCATAAACAGTAAAGTATGCGCATAAATGATCATTACCGTCAATATTCTTAAGAACAACTGCAAGAGATTTGATGCCTTCAAATTCCTTTATAACAGATTCAACTTCACCTATTTCTATTCTTAATCCACGGAGCTTGATTTGGTTATCCATTCTTCCAAATACATAGTATTCCCCATCTTCCGTTACCTTTGCAAAGTCTCCAGACTTGTAGAACCTGATTCCATTTTTTTCTACAAAAGCGTCAGCATTCTTGTCTGGACGGTTATAGTATTCCCTGCAAACACCTTTTCCGGCAATATACAATTCCCCAATTACATTTGGAGGCAGAGGATTGGAATCCTCATCCATGACCTCTTCATAAACATTAAGCATTGTTTTTCCAATGGTGATTTTATTGCTTTTAAGCAAACTGGAATTACAATAAACAGTGGCTTCGGTCGGACCATACAGATTATATATTTTTCCATTGGAATTTTTAGAAAGCAGATCATATAATCTAGGAGGGAATGATTCACCACCAATCAGATATGCTTTAAAACCATACATAGTCTCCTGCATGGATTCAATTTCGAGATATTGAAGTAAACGTGAAGGTGTGACCACATAAACATTTGCTCCAGTCCTTTGAATTAAATTCTTCATTTCAATAGGGTCTTTGTATTCGCTGTCGTCAGCAAATACTACTGGAATGCCATTTAAAAGTGATCCCATTATTTCCTGCTGAAAAACGTCAAAGGCAACGGTAGTTGTGGATAAAACTTTATACTTCTCTTTTTCCAGATTATGGACCAGTTCATAAGTATAAATGTTTTTTGGGTCGGGATATACATAATTTGCAAGATTCCTGTGTTCAATCATAACCCCCTTTGGAAGTCCTGTGGAGCCTGAAGTATAAATCAGATAGACCAGATTCTCAGGAGAAACGTCGACATCCGGATTGGAAACATCTTCCTCTTCGAGCAATTCATCAATATGTAACAGCTTATCTGAATGGGCGGATAAGTCAATATTTTTAATATCCACAATATCGTCAACAATTATGAATTTTGAGCCACTGTCTGTTAAAACATGCTCTATGCGGTCATCCGGATAGTCGGAATCAATTGGAATAAAGCATGCGCCTGTTTTTAAAATACCAAAAATTGAGGAAAAGACACTGCTGTCACGTTTTAGAATTATCATGATTTTATCTTCAATTCCGACACCTTTTCTAATTAGGGCATTCGCAATACGATTGGCCCGTTCATTTAATTCATTGTAAGTAAAATTACCATCAGAGGCAGTTAAAATAACATTATCTCCATTCAATTCCACCTGTTTTTCAAAAATCTTATGAATCAGCAACTCGTCAATTTCAACAAATTCCCAATCATCAACATCAGGAACATCACGATTAAGTATGGAAACATCTTTTAGAAAAGTATTCTCCAATTCATCATCGGAGAATTTGATTATTTTATTTAAAACTATTAAAATACCATTTAAAAAGGTATTGATTAATTCTGGTGAATATAAAGCATCATTAAACTTGCAGATTAATTCAAAATCATTTTCATTTTCTGCAACATTTAATATTAGGGCATATTTATCCTCTTTGGAGAGATTATCGCAGTTGAACTGATACAAAAATTTAGGATTGAAGCCAAAGTCATCAACAATTTGCAACAATGACTCATGATACACAATCGAATTTAGCCATACCCCATTAATCTGTGATAAAAAAGATATGACGTTTAAATCCGTGTCCAGATTTAATATTAATGGATATTCTTCAAATGATTGATTATCAATAATTCCACTATTTGCAAAAAGTAAATTCTTATTATAAACAAATTTGGACAGTACAAAACTTGAAATGGCCAAAAATAAATTTTCTGGTTCAATATTTAACTCATTGCAGAATTTATTTACATGATTAGAATCAATGAATGAACCTATCCTATGAACTGAACCTTGCAATTCATCTCCATTTAAATCAGGAGTGATGAATGTTTCATCATCTATTTTCAAAATTTGGTTTTTGAAATAATCTTCAACCTCATTTTCACAAACCAACATATCTTTTTCTTCAATGCCCTTCGCTAATGACAAATTAATACCCATAAAACCTCTCCAAATAATCTTATACAATAAATTATTTTTTTATCAATATTTATTATTTATTGAAAGATTTAAAAATCCTAAGGAACGAAAAAATCATAATATTCAAAATTTAATGAATAATTTTAAAATTATAAAAAGGGATTGAGAAAATAGTGCATTAGCTTCTTAATTGATGAATTGGTGGAATAAGATTATATTAGAGTGAAATGTTATGATTATGATAAACCAATAAGAACACGAATAATTCGTATAAAACTTATAAAAAAGTTCCGATACTTACTCTTTTTCAGCACTGAAACTCTAATGAAAAATTTGTTTTGTAGTTATTATTAAATCTTTTGAAACCGTTGAAAACATTAAAATCATTGTCTGATATTGTAATATTTCTTTCACTCCGTAAAATTGCTTTAATTTTAAACAAAAACTATATATCATTTCTAATTTAATATGATAATATTAATTACAGTTTAATTAAGTAAAATAAAGCTATTGAGGAATGAAAATAGCCAATGAAAGATTCATCATTGAAACATATGGCATATAGGACAATGGCAAACAATTGACTTGGGAAGAATTATGTGATCTCATAAATAAATTGTATGAAGAAAATAAATTGCTGAAATCAGTTAAAACCATAGATTCTATCATATCTAAGTTAAAAATAGAAAATGATTGTTTGAAATTCAAATTGGAAAGCACAAAAAAATTGCTACAAAAAATAAAAGATTATTGTGATGACATATGGAGGATAATAGATGGCTATAAATCAGATGCAGAAAGATATTGGAGTTGCTTTATCTTGGTTTTCATTTATTCCGAGTTATGAAGCATATGAAGAAGATTTAGAGGTTTTTAAAGGTTAAAATCATATTCATAAAAAGATTTAGGTGATTTGATACCTATACTGGAAAAGGAGCTATTGAATGAATGATAAACGAAAAACAGTCCCTCTTGATGACATTATTGGAATACTTGACATTCCTCCAGTTGAAGGAAGGTTTCATGAAATTCTTTCTACTCAAGAAATATTAGATACTGAAACAGACATCAAATATTATGGATTAGTAGATAGAGAATTTCTAGAGCTTGTCAATAAAATAGTTGAAGAAAAAGAAAAGTACTTTGAAATGGGAAAAAACGAATATGAATCAAATAAAAGATGCCATTTACACAGATTAAGTGTTTTTCAAGAATATGCTCAAAAATATGAGAGAGACAGTAAAGAGCATGATCTTATCTGTGAAATAGGTAGTAAAATAGGATTGCCAACTGGTATTTTTGGTGATATCAATCATAGAGCTGGTAAAAGTAATGGAGGATTTTAATGACTAATAAAAGATTTATCATAGATTGCAAGGGCATTATCAACAATTGGAAAACAACAAATTCATAGACTAACCAGGTGAAAAAAATGACTGATTTCTTATATGGTCTGTTTTTAGGTTCAAGTTTTGTACTGAATCTTGTTCTTATATTATATTGTATCCTACTTATAAAAGCATATAATAAAGTGAGTGATGATAATTGATAGTTATGAATTGCATAATGGTGTTGAACCAAGATTAAGAACTGGAAATGTTAATAAGAGAACTGCTTACAAAAAAGTAGAAGAATAGAATAATAGAGAGAAAAAAAGTGCATAGTTATTATATTAAAGAATTTGAGGTGATTGAGTGACTGAAAAACAATTTACAGTAGAAGACATTGAAGACATGATTTATCAATTAGGAGTATTAATAACAGATGCCTCACAAGGGCTCCTCATTACCACTTTGAAAAAAAATTTTTTTGAAGAATATAAAAAATTTGACACAATTACTGCATGGGAGTGTTTTGTTGATGAAGTGAACCGTATAGAATCCGTTGTAGAATTACATGACTTTCTTGCAGAATGTAATAAGGAAGATTGGAAATTATTATTAGAAAGATTTGAAGGATGATTTTGAATGTCTAAAAATATTTAATTAATTATTTAATTAGTCATGTTCCATTAAATAATTTTCATTTAATCTAATTATTCTATTGAATATATTCGATTTAATAGAACTTGTCCAATTTAATAAAACAATCATATTTGTTCTATAAAATAATATTTGTTCGATTTAATGGAATATGTCCAATAACAAAAAACATATTAATTAGATAAAATAAAATAATAATAAAATAAGAGGGAAGTTTAACATGAAAATAATGCCCATTTCAATGCCAAAAGATATTGACAAATACTTTTTTAATAGGATAAAAGATATTAACATGATTAACACACAATTATCCACAGTAAAATTTGATATACCCCCACAACTCTTAATAACTGGATATCGTGGAGTCGGTAAAACATTTTTGCTTAGAAAAGTATTAAATGATCAAAGCAATGATATTTTAACCGCATTCATTGACCTATCAGAAATTATGGGAAGACAAAAAGGAAATCTAACTGAAGAAAAAGTTTTAAAAGCACTCCTAAATGCAATTGATGAAACAATTTCACAAAATAAAAAATCCTACAAAAAATGGATAGGAAAAATTACATCAACTATTAAAAAGTTAGAGCTGAAAAATTATGACTTTTCAGACAATGTAAATGTATTTGATATTCCAATTCCAGTAATTTCAGATAATTATGATAAATTGTCAAAATTCGTAATGGAATTGCCTCAAAAGATTGTTGACTCTTCAAATGATATAACTGGATTCATAATTGTAATTGACGAATTCCAATTGCTTAAAAATGTTGAAGACCCTGAGGCATTCTTTTGGTTAATGAGAAGTTTCACACAAAAACAATTCAATGTTGGATATGTTTTCACAGGTTCAGTTTCAAAAACCGCAGATATAATAAACACGATAAATGGTCAGGAAGGGGCATTCGGTGGAAGACTGATACAAATAAACATAGAACCATTTACCTTTGATGAAACAAAAAGATATATTGATGAAAAATCAAATAATTTAAAATTCTCAAATGAAGGATTTGAGAGATTTTATAATTGTACACGAGGAATACCATTATATATCAATAGCTTATCATCAATTTTACCAAATAATACAGTTTGTGATGAAGATATTATAAAAGAAACACTTCTATTAAATATAGACCAGGTAGCTATAATGTGGATTTATATCTGGGGAAGATTATCCCAAGGGGAAAAAGACTTTATCATTTATCTATTGGAACATGATGGGGCGACAAGGGCAACTTTAGATAAGCAATTAGGATATTCCAAATCAAGTGTTACTAGATTCATAGATTCCCTATCAAATCAAGGGATAATTGAATTTTCACAGAATAAAAAATTTGTTTTGGCCGATAAAATGCTACAATTTTGGTTGAAAATCAAATTTGAAACAGCTGGGTGTTATCCACTATGATTAATTTAATTGAAAACATGGAAAACAATTAAATTATTTTAAAAAAATCGAATAATTCGTATAAAACTTATTAAAAAGTTCCGATACTTATCGATTTTGAGTACTAAAACTCTGATACAAAATTTGTTTTGTAGTTATATTTAATCTTTTGACACCGCTAAAAATTTAAAAATAAATACTATTTGTTTGATGTGTAATATTGCTTCCACTTCGTAAAATTGCTTTAACTTACTAAAATTGCTTTTATTTCCAACAAAAACTATATTTACTACCTAATTTAATATATTACTAAGTAATTTATCTGTAATCAATTGAAAGGAGGTAAAGTCATGGATGAAAAATACGCTATCAAATTATTTGATGAATATAAAATCAGAACTAAATGGGATCCTGAAATCGAAGATTACTACTATTCAGTAATAGATGTT
>NZ_OMWD01000019.1 GCF_900314695.1 uncultured Methanobrevibacter sp.
GATTTATGCAACTACAAATATTGCTGCAAACACTACTGTAGTTGGCAATACTTTCAAAAATGTTGCTATTTCCGGAACAAACACTACCTTTACAAACAACATTGTAACTGGTACTGTAACCGTAAGTGGTAATAAAAACACTATTGTTGACAATGCTATTGAAGCTACTTCTAGTGAATATGCTATTGATTTAAAATCAACAGTTAATAACACTGTAACCGATAACTTATTATATGCTAGTGAATTAGCTGGTGATGCAGCTGTCAAACATGACAATGAAAACAATACCATAAGTCATAACTATCCGTTTGAATCTGTATTAATTGTAGAAGTTGAGGATATTACTGTTGGTCAAGATGCAATTGTTAACATCAGATTCAATGAATCTGTTGAAGGTACTGTTGAAGTAATACTCAATGGTAAAAAATACGATGTAGATGTTATTGAAGGTAAAGGACAACTTAATGTTTCCGACTTATCTGCTAACAAATACACAGTAGGAGTTTACTTCAATGGTGATTTAAAATACAGTCCTATTGAAAACTCAACTGATTTCACTGTTGAAAAATTAGATACTCAAGTTAATGTTACTGTTCCTAGTGATGTTGAAGCTGGTGCGGAAGTAGCTATTGATATTGTTATTCCTGGTGCAACCGGTAATGTATCTGTATTTGTTGATGAAGTAGAAGCTGTTGTTGCTTTAGATGAGAATGGTACTGCTCAATTTATCATTCCTTCAGCTGAACCTGGTGAACATAGTGTTGTTGTTGTCTATTCTGGTGATGATAGTCATGCAGCTGCATCCAATACAGTTAAATTCACAGTAGATCCTGAATTCTACATGGATATTGACGCTGATGCAATTTATGGTGAAGATGCTATTGTTGAAATTAACCTGCCTGAAGATGCTACAGGTAATTTAACCATAACTATTGGAAACGAAACTTACACTGTTCCTGTTGAAGATGGTTATGCATCTGTTGAAATCCCGGACTTAGCATATGGTGAACACAACATTACTGTCGCTTACTCTGGTGATGACAAATATAAAGCAGCTTCAAAAGAAAGTACTATTGATGTACAACCGGACATTGAAATTCCTGATGAAATCGATTTCAATGATGAAGATGAAATTTCAATTACATTGCCTGAAGACGCTACCGGTAATTTAACTGTTAGTGTTGATGGTGTTGAAACTGTTGTTCCTGTTGTTAACGGTACTGCTAGTGTTCCATTAGAAAACTTAACTCCTGGTGATCATAAAATCAGTGTTTTATACTCTGGTGACGACAAATATGATTCAGCATCTGCTGAAAAATCTCTAAGTGTTGTTCCAGCAATTGAAATTCCAGAAAAAATCACAACTGATGATGATGACTCTATTTCAATTGACTTGCCTGCTGATGCTACCGGTAATTTAACTGTTAGTGTTGATGGTGTTGAAACTGTTGTTCCTGTTGTTAACGGTACTGCTAGTGTCCCATTAGGTGAATTATCTTCTGGTGACCATAATATCAGTGTTTCATACTCTGGTGATGGTAAATACTCTGCTTACTCTAAATCTGTAACTGCAAGTGTTGCTAAAACAAAACCTACTATTAATGTTACTGTTCCTAGTGATGCACAAGAAGGTAAAGTTGTTTCTATTACAATTACATTACCTGATGATGCAACAGGAACTGTTTTCGTTGATATTGATGGAAATGGTTACTACACTCATGTAAACGGTACTACAGTTCTTAATATTAGTGGATTGACTGGTGGAGATAAAAACATTACCTACAGATACACTGGTGATAACAAGTATGAGGAAGCAAGTGGAAATCTTTCCGCATTCATCTTGTTTAAACCTAAACTCACCAATAGTAAAAACTTCGCTATGTACTACTTTGATGGATCTAAATTCACTGTACGTGCATGGGGAATTGATGGTAAAGTTGCTGCAGGTGAAATTGTAACAATTACACTTAATAAGAAAACTTATAAAGTTAAAACCAATAAAAATGGTGTTGCATCTTTAAAAATACCTAACACAGTGAAACCTACCAAAAAATACACTATTACTGCACAATATAAAACAGCAAAAGTATCAAAGAAAATAACTGTGAAACAGATTTTAAAAGCTTCAAACAAGAATGTTAAAAAATCTGCTAAAAAACTTGTATTATCCGCTACTTTGAAAAAGGTAAAAGGCAAATATCTTAAAGGTAAAGTCATTAAGTTTAAATTCAATGGAAAAACTTACAAGGCAAAAACCAACAAAAAAGGTGTTGCAAAAGTTACCATTAAGAAAAATGTCATAAACAAACTCAAAGTCGGTAAAAAATACACAGTAAAAATCAGTTACTACAAAGATACTATATCTAAAAAAGTTACTGTTAAAAGATAGGGATTTTTATTAATCTCTACTTTTTTCTTTTTTTATTTTAAAACTATTTTTTTGTTATTTTCAAGTAAACTTTATAAACTATTTTTTATAGATATTACAATATCTTTTAATAATTTTTAATTATACTTGTATAGTTGATGATTATTTGAGACAACGACCTCATGGAGGTGATACGCATAGGTTTGAATAGAAAATTAATTTTGGGATTGATTATTCTTTGTATTATTTCTATAACATCAGTTTCTGCTGCAGAAATTGACGTTAATGATACTTCAGACTCTTTAAATTCTCTAGAAGTTCAAAGATTATCTGTTGATAATAGTTCCCTATTGTCTGATGTGGATGAAGAAGTTCCGGATGAGCCTGATTTGGTATTCAATGATACAATTTATATTACCTCTCAAAATTTTGATGATTATTTTGACAATAATGTTTTAAAATCAAGATGTTCAGGTAAAACATTGATATTTTCACAAAATTTTGAAAATCTCGGTAAAATAGCTATTCGTGCAGATAATGTTGTTCTTAAGGGAATAGGATTCACTTTAAAAAACACAGTATTTGAATTGGATGCAAAAAATATCACTCTGACAGATTTAAAAATGGATTTGGATAGTGAATTTGCAGGAAATGATCACGCAGGAATATTGATTTATTCTGATGATGCTGTTTTAAACAATCTCGATATTAATTATATTGTTCCTCTTAATGTTCAAGCATACGGTATATTTGCTGATGGAAATGAATATAATCCGGTTAGAAATCTTAAGATTCGCAATTGTAGGATAAATTTTGAAGGCCATAACAATGATGTTGATGTGTACAATTGTGCACTGAAATTATCGTACTGTACAAATGCGATAATAACTAATAACACAATCAGTGCTGAATTGCCTTTAAAAGACATCATATTCGGTGCAAATGGTGCTGAATTGGCTTCAGATTTGGTTTTAACAGTGGGTGTGGAATATTGTGACAATTTGTCATTTGTCGGAAACACTCTTTTGTCTGAAATCAATAAAAGACCTGAAAATTCATATCCTTCACAGGATTGTATGCTGATTTCAAAATCTCAAAACTCATTAATAGCGAATAACACTATTAATATGGTTGATTTTTTAACATTTCCAGGTATTGACAATTATCTTTATGGGTTAGATATCTATAATCTAAATAATTTGACAGTCATTTATAACAATATTTCTATTATAACAACTGGTGGTAAATTAGCTGCGGGTACTGCATATCCTATTCAGATTACCGGTCCGATTTCTGATGTTAACATCACTAGAAATGATTTATATTCATTTTCCAACGGTCCGAACATAGGAATTTATTCTCAAAATTTCTACGGCGCAACATCTTTGTCAATCACTAACAACAAGATTAATGTTACTGGTTTGGCAGGTACACATGAGTGGGCTTTAGTGGCAGGTATTGAATCTCAGGATACTCATTCACACATCGCCAATAATACAATTGAAGTGCATAGCGTTGGGGATGTGTCAGTAAATGATAATCTATATGGTATCAGTTACCGTCAAAGTACCTCAGGGGACCATCAATATAACATTCATGATAACACGGTATTCAGTGATGGATATTATTCCGTTAACTTATTAAGTTCGGTGGATTCTAAAATATTCAATAATTTATTGGTTTCATATAATCCAAATGCTGATCCAAGCAAGAGCGGATATAAATATGGGGACATTTCAGCACATAAGAATATGGAATTCTATAACAATCCAGTCATGAAGGCATTCGATTACTTTGCTTCTCGTGAAAATAGTGTTGACAATGGCAATGAATTTAATTATAATCCAAATAATAATAAGGAGATTTCCAATAATGTTGATGGAAGTAAGATATCCAATGGTGAAACAAAAAAACAATATTCATTCAATCCATTGATTCCAGGTTCTAAAAAAAATTCTGGAAGTCAGGATGATGGTGAAACAGGTAAACTTCCAATAGATGATTCCCAATCCGGTGATGATAAACCTTCAGACAATAAAGATGATGAAGGCTCCGGAGATAATCAACACAGCGGTTCAAAATCATTAAAGGATTTATTACTTAATTACATTAATTCAAATGCTGAAAACGGTAAAGAAGATACAACTTCAAATACTGATGGTGGAAAAGTAAAAACAAATTCTTTTGATGGTCATCAGCAGAATGTTAATGTGGAATCAAACAGTTCTGATGTAACTCCTTCAACTGAAGGTACTGATTCCGCTGCCAGTGAATCAAAATCAACCGCAAGTTCAGATTCATCTGCAGGTGAATCTTCAAGTGTAAGTAAAAAGATTTATGAAATTGAGGAGAAAAACGAAATTGAAAGGTTCATCCCTTCAATTGTCATGATTATTCCAGCATTAATATTATTATTGATTGGAATCAGACGCAAAAAATCAACTTTGGAATAAATTAGTTGCTTAAAACTAATTTATACTTCTTTTTTTTTTAACTGCTATTTTTCAAGATAATTATATATATTTTATTTTACATACCTTAAAATATCATTGACAAATGATTATTTATAAAATTTAATTTAATCAAAATGAGGTATTTAATTTGAAATTTAATAAAGTATTATTAATAATTTTTATTATCTTTTCAGTGTTTTTATTAATATCTTCAGTTAGCGCTTCGGATTTAAGCACTAAGGAATTTAATAATTTATCTGAAAGCAATAATGATTATTTAAATGATAATGGAAAAATAATCTATGTTGATAGTGTTAATGGTAATAATGCAAATGACGGAAGCTCTCAGGATTTGGCTTTAAAATCAGTGGATAAGGCATTAAAATCATCTAAAGATAATTATACTATCAATTTGGCAGATGGAACCTATAAAGGTACATCAAATACTAGGTTAACCATTGACAAATCATTAACTTTTGTCGGTTCAGGCAATACGATTTTCGATGGTCAGGGAAGAGATTACATTTTTATCGTTTCCGACAATGTGGAAGTAACCTTTAAAAATATCAAGTTTGTGAATGCATACAAATCTCCTGTATCATACTCAGTTTCATATAACAATAATGTCTATGGGGCTGCATTGGACATTAAGAAGGCTGATGTTACCATTGAAAATTGCCAGTTCATAAACAGTGTTTTGTATTATGATACTGTTGACAAATACATTTATGGAGGGGCAGTAAGCAATTTTGGAGATCTGAAAGTCCTCAATTCCTATTTTGAAAACAATACTGCACTGTCCACATCAGGTTTATTTTCTTATGGTGGATCCATTTATAATAGGGGGAATCTATTCATCAATAATTCCAAATTTAACAAATCCATGAGTGTTGATTTTGGATATGGTGCAGGTATAGCCAATGATGGTAATGCAACAATGGAAAATAGTATTATAACAAATTCACGTGCCCTTCAACAATGTAAGGGGTCTGCAATTTATAATGCTGGTGATTTTGTTTTATTAAATTCCATTATCGAAAACAATTATATCGAAAAGGCTGGTTTCAACATTATTTATGGTGCTATTTATAATTTAGGCAATCTTCAAGCCAGAGGATCAATATTCAGAAACAACACTGGAAATTATGAAGCTCCAATGCTTGCGTATAAAGGTTCTCCTAACATTTATAATGCAGGTAACCTGAATTTAACTTATAATGCATTCATGGACAATGCAATATTCTTTGGAATTTCCAGAGATATATATTTCAACGGTGGAGAGGCGATTTGTCTTGATAACAATTGGTGGAATACTAATGATAATCCTTATTTAGACGGTTCAAGGGTCAATATCAATCAGGTTAACTCCTGGCTGGTATTTAGTTTGGTGCCGGAATATTCAATGTTGAACATTGGTGAATCAGTTAAAATAAATGCTTCATGGACAATTAACAATAATAAAATACCTCAAATCAATATGTTTCCAATGTTTAATGTTACATTCACAACTTCTTACGGTGAAACATTACAAAAACAATTAATCAACGGTAAAGGCGATTTTATATTTAATCATTCTCAAAACAAGGGATCATTTTCAGTATATGCCAACGTAGGTAACTTCTCTCAAAATGTAACTGTGGATGTAGGTAAGGTTTACACTTCACTTGCTGTAGAAAATAATGAAAACATTACATTTTTAGATCCCCTTAAAGTTGCAATCACAGTAACAAGTCAGGATAAATCAACTCCGACAGGAGTCGTATCTCTCTATATTGGAGGTAATGTATATAAACTGAATTTAAACAATGGAAAGGCCAATACAGAAATAACTGATTTGCTTCCTGGTGACTATACCATGAAAGTGGTGTATGAAGGGGACGAAAATCACTTTAAATCATTTTTCAACAAAACAGTTACAATCAAAAAGCAGGTTGTGGATTTATCAGTTCATATTTCTGAAATTATGATAGACCAAAGGGGTTCTGCTATTGTTTCTCTTCTTCCTAAGGGAGTGCAGGGCCAGGCAATAATGTATATTGATGGTGTCAGAAAGAAAATTGTCTATCTTTATAACGGAAACACAACAATTTCATTAAACAATTTTGGAGAAGGTGAATACAACATTACCTTCGGATTTGTTGAAAGCAATTATTACTATGCAGCCAATGCAAGCGCAATATTGAAGGTAACAAAATATGATTGCAGCTTAAACGTGACTGCCAGTGATATAGATGTGGGTCAAAATGCAACAGTTCTAGTTAATGTAGTTCCAAATACTCTCAGGGGTGAAGCAATTTTAACTGTTAATGGTGTAAATACCACTATTTATCTGGACAATGACACCACATCAATCAATTTATACGAATTGCAGGCAGGAACTTATGATGTAACTGTATGGTTTGAGGGAGATGCCAAATATGTCTCTTCAAATGCATCAACTTCATTCAAGGTGTCAAGACAGGAAACCTCTTTGGATGTGGTGGTTGATCAGGATGAAAAAAATCTAAACGGTACTGTCACTATAAATATTAATCCTGCAACTTGCACTGGAATTATTGGACTTTATATTAATTATAATCACTATACTGCAAATATCACCAAGGGTAAAGTAAAATTCAATGTCAAATTCGACAAAGGAACAAATTATGTCTTTGCATATTATGAAGGAAATGAAAATTGCTCTGATGCAACATGGAATACAACAATTGGTGTTGCGGATGAATTTGTTTTCATAGGCGAAAATTCAACCGGTTGGAATTATAATGATTTTAATTATTCGGTAAGGTTGTTGGAAGTGACAGGCATTCCGATGCCTAACAGAATTGTAACAATAGATTTCAATGGAAACAAATACAATATAACAACAGATGACGACGGATATGCATACTTTGATTTAAATCTTCCAACAGGTAGTTATTCCATTTCAGCAACTTATAAAAATGCAACAATCCATAATGATTTGACAGTAAAGGACATTAAATTTAATTTAACGGCTGAAGATATTCATTATGGGGAAATGGAAAAAATTAAAGTCGACTTTGATAATGGTGTATCTGGTAATGTCAATTTCATAATTGAAGGAATTTTAAGTAAAACAATTGAAATTGTTAACAACACAGCAATATGTGAGGTATCTGGCTTAAACACTGGAAATTACACTGTTAAAGTGATATACTCAAATGATAAATTCACAAGTGAAGAGATTAAAAGTACTTTTTCAGTAAATAAGGCTAATTTGATTTTAAATGTTTCTGCAGATGACTGCACCTATGATGTTGACCAGATTATTAGGGTGATTGACCTTAAAAATGCCAGTGGGAATCTAACTTTCAAAGTTAATGAAAAGCAATACATTAAAGAGATTAAAAACTCTGAAGTTATTCTAAACTTATCCAAACTATCTACTGGTCAATATTCATTGGATATTTATTATTCTGGTGATAACAATTATTACGATTCTACTTTCACTACTATATTTTATGTAAAAGAGATGGCCAGCGATGTAATTTTACGGGTGAATGATACTGTTTACGGTGAAAATATAATTGTCGTTGCAACACTTAATGATAATGCAACTGGTATTGTACGCTTCAAATCAGGCAGCATTACAAAAGATATTGAAATAGTTGAAGGTGTTGCTGTCTGGACATTTTCAGGTCTCGATGTTGGAAATTATAATATGACTGCAGAGTATTTGGGTGACCATTACTATATCAACTCAAAAAATTCCACCTCTTTCAATATTGCCAAAGCCAAATCCCAAATTTCAATATCAGTCGGTGAAGTATTGCTTAATGAAAATATTAGAATTTATGCTAATTTAAGTCCTAATGCAACAGGAAAAGTAATTTTCAGCATGATTGGTTATTATTCACCTAGAAGTAAGAATATCATTGATTCAAAAGCTATGTGGTACATTTCCCCATTGCAAACCGGAGAGTATACAATCATTGCCAGTTATAATGGTGATAACAACTATTATGCTTCAAATACCACTTATGAATTAAATGTAACTCAAAAAAGATCCATATTAACAGTTGAAATTGACGATGTCGGATTGAATGACAGGGTAGTTGCAAGAATCAATTTAAATTCAACTGAGGGAGATTTGATTAGTGATAGAATTACTTTAAAAATAGGTGATAAGTCATATTCAATTTTAGTTAACAATGGAAAATCCTCATTTGTCATTGGAAAATTGGCTGAGGGCAATTATTCTTTCCAGGCTACCTATAATGGAAACGAAAACTATTCCAAAAGTTCATGTGAAGGCAAATTTATTGTACGTGATACATTATTGAATGTTGATTTGACTGCTAAGGATGTAGTTAAATATTACAAGGGTAGTGAACAGTTAATCATCTATTTAAAATCCGAGTCCGGTAAAGCCATTGTTGGCGAGTCAATTTATGTTAAACTTAACGGAAAAGAGTCTGAAATTTTAACTGACAGTTCCGGCAAAGCAGTGCTCGATTTGAATTTGCCTTCTGGAAATTACGTTGCACTAATATTTTTCAATGAAACTGACAGATATCGTTCAGCTTCAACCAATGCATCAATCAATATTTCTAAAACTGTTGAAGGAATTGATGTAATTAAATTGTATGGTACTGGAACACAGTATTTTGCAATATTTTGTGATTCCAACGGTAAGGCTTTGGGAAATACAAAAGTCACATTTAAAATTGGAAGCAATTCCGTTACCACAAAAACATTGCCTAACGGAATATCCAAACTAAATATTAATTTTAAGGTTGGAAGTTACACTATTGAAGCAAAAAATCCTGTAACTGGTGAAAAGGCATACAATAATATTTTGATTTTCAAAAGATTAGCGGGAAATAAAGGCTTTTCACAATACTACGGTGCAAATAAAAATTATAAGGTGCGTGCCTATGGTGATAACGGAAAGCCTGTCGGTTCAGGTGTAAAAGTTAAAATTAGAATAAATGGAAAGACATATAATGTAAAAACCAATAAAAAAGGTTACGCATTGTTTAAAATTAAACTTAAGCCTAAAACTTACACAATTACAGCTACCTACAAAGGATATAAGGTATCCAATAAAATTAAGGTCAAATCAACAATTATTACTAAGAATTTATCTAAAAAGAAATCAAAAACCGCAAAATTCAAAGCCAAACTAGTTAACAAAAAAGGTAAAATATTGAAAAATAAGAAGATTACTTTCAAATTCAAAGGTAAAAAATATGTTGTTAAAACAAACAAAAAAGGAATAGCTGCCATTACTATAAAATCCTCTTTAAAAGTGGGCAAGTATAAAATAGTCACTAGCTATGGGAAACTAAAGGTTTCAAATAAAATTGTTGTAAAAAAATAGGGTTTTTTCAAACCTTTAATTTTTTTATTTTTTTTATGTAGATTACTGATTTCATTTTATCTGATTTTTATCATGCTTTCATTATTTTTAATTTATCTCCTCATAATTTTGCATTTGTGAGTTAAATATTATAATATAATTTACCAATATTTCATTTAAACGCAATGAAAAATCTTATTAATTTTTTCATCCAAAGTTATAATCATGATTTTCAAACTTCAAGCCAAAGGTCATAAAAATGTAACCTCTCATCACAAGTCCACTTTTGAAATTACAAAAGATCCTGAAATCGGTCCAACTGCAGATTGCATTGTAGGAACAGGTGCTGATAAATCAATGCTTGACTTTCCTCAGGAACTTAAAGATAAAATCGCCAACTCAAAAAGCAGAATAACTGTTATTTTGGATACTGAAAACGGTCATGATGAAATTGTCGGCTTTGGCCATGAGGATTTGACCTTGACTCATCCAACAGATATTGTGTGCAGAACTAGTGATTATACCTGTTCAAGGACATTGATGATTAAAGCAGATAAGGCTGCAAAAGATTTGAATCAAGATTTGATTGAAGATTTGAAAAATGATGGGATTATGGAAGTTACCATAAAGGTTGATACTTAAATTAAATTTTTTAGAAAAATTAGCTTTTTTTTAATGTCTATACTGTAGTTTTACCTCACGATACTACTCATTAGACATTAAAACCATTTAATAGATTTCGAGGTTTTCTTCATTGAATTGAACTACCCCAACTTATAGAAGTTGGGGATTCTTACTTCACGTTTTGTTAATAATTTATTTTTAATTTAATTTATGGTTTGAGAATTCAAAAGTCGTGAAAATTGTGATAAAAATAGTTAACTTTAAATAAGTTAAGGGATATATTTTTTTATAACTACTTTTGTTTTATGCGGGGGTGGTCGAGCGGTCAAAGGCGCTAGGTTGAGGGCCTAGTGGGTTAGTCCCTTCGCGGGTTCAAGTCCCGTCCCCCGCACCATTTATATAAAAATTCTTATTTTGAAAAGTTTATTAATCATTAAATCAAATATATTTCTCAATTGGAGGAATTTAATTTGATTAAAAAAACATTTTTTATTTTATCAATTTTTGCATTAATTGTCCTATCGCTATCCTGTGTAAGTGCAGCAGATACAGGTAATAATGCTACAGCTAATCTTGAAGACTTGGCTGGTGAAATCAACTCAACTGATGTTGGTGAAACACTTAATCTAAATCAGGATTACAAAAGCACAAATTCATCAAATCAAATTATAATTTCAAAATCAATCACAATTGATGGAAACAATCATACGATAGAGGCTCCTGATGTGGAAAGAGTGTTTTTGGTAAATGCGGATAATGTCTGCATTAAAAATTTAAATTTTATCAATTCAAAAGCAACAGGCCTTGCTGGGGGAGTCATCTCCTGGTGGGGAAATAATGGCTCATTGTCCAATTGTAATTTTGAAAATAACTCTGCTTCATCAGCTGCAGGGGCAGTTTTGTGGAAAGGAAATAATGGACTTATTGAAAACTGTAATTTCATGAACAATAATGTAACTTACGGTCCTGCAGTCGGCCTAACAAGTGGTGAGAGTTTTGATCCTCACCAGATTCACATTCAGGTGGTAAACAGTGAAGGGGGAGCTCTTTATTTGCAGGGATATAACCTTCTTGTCAATAATTGCAATTTCCTGAACAATCTTGCACTTTTTCATGGCGGTGCAATTTGCGTTCATTGGTATAGCAATGTAACAATTTCAAATTCCCGCTTTAAAAACAACTCTGCAGCAGAGTATTCTGGTGCACTACATTTGGATGGAGATAATCCAACTGTTATAGGATGCGATTTTGAAAATAATCATCAGAAGGATTTGCAGATTCATGCACATGCAGCTATTGCCAATTCCACTTTTGATTGTCTCTCTTCTATTGAAGATGAGTATAATTCATCTTACATTAATGTAACATTCAGATATGGCAATTCATTTGAAGATTTGTCTTTAAAAATTAACAACACTCCTGAAGGAGGTGTTTTAGTTTTAGATAGGGATTATATCTACATCAATGGATCAAATAAGGGAATTCTAATTAATAAAACCATTATAATAGATGGTAATGGCCATACAATTGATGGAAATAATGCATCAAGAATTTTTAACATAAGCGCAGACAATGTAGTTATTGAAAACATCAATTTCATCAACGGAAATCCGATTGCAAAATACTTCTCAAGAGATATTGGGGGCGGAGCAATTTATTGGAATGGTGCAAATGGTAGGGTTAAAAACTGCAACTTCTCAAACAATGTGATTCGTGGCATTGAAGATGACCCGTTCGATAAGGAAGAAGAAATTGTCATGGAAGATGGGACTATCATACATACTATCCGATTCCGCCAAATGGGTGCAAAAATAACTGAAGGTGGAGCAATAGTCTGGAATGGAACAAACGGCACTGTTTTGGATTGTGTATTTAGAAATAATCATGTCGGATATGCAAATTCTGGTGGAGCTATCCAATGGAAAGGTGATAATGGAAAGATATTGAAATCCCAATTTTACCAAAATGATGCATGGTGCGGTGCTGCAGTCTGCTGGGTTGGAGACAACGGATTTATAAGCGAATCAACAGTAATGGACAATGGATTTTTCGATGGAGGAATATACTGGTTTGGTAAAAACGGAACAATAGTTCACTCAATTTTGGTTGGAAACGGATATCCTTTAGTATTGAGATCCAGCGAAAAATTAACTGCAGAATATAACTTCTGGGGAGATACAATTTACAATATCTCCAAAGTGGAAAAACCTGATTTTGTATCTAAATGGCTGGTCTTAAATTACAATCATGACGGTAAATTTATACTCAAAGGTGATAACATAACTGTTCGTTATGATTTATCCTATTTGGTAGATAAGGATGGAAACGTGTCACGTTACAGTGATGCTTCAGGTCTTTATGATGGTGAAATTAATTATACTGCTGAAAGAACAGGATATTTGGATATAACATTTGACAATGGCATCAAAATAAAAATCGATGCTAGGGAAGCTATTGTAAGCAGTGATGTAACCAAATATTATCAAAACAGCAAAATTTCTTTTAAAGTCACTGTCTATGATTTTGTTGGAAAAGTCGTTTCAAAAAAAGTTAAATTTACAGTCAACGGTAAGAACTATTTTGTCGAAACCGATAAAAATGGTGTTGCAACTTTAAAATTAAAATTCAAACCTGGAAAATATACAGTTTATTCTTCTTATGGGGATGCAAAAGTTAAAAATAAGATAATAGTTAAGAATACATTAATTACTAAAAATATTTACAAAAAATTCAAAAAATCAGGTAAATTCTATGTTAAGGTTTTAAATTCAAAAGGAAAAACATTCGCCAAAAAAGTAGTTAAAATTAGTTTTAAAGGGAAAACCTATAAAATCAAAACCAATAAAAAAGGAATAGCTACTTTAAAAATTTCTAAGAATTTAAAAATTGGAAAACATATAATTAAAACAACTTATAATGGTTTAACAAATACAAATAAGATTATAGTTAAAAAATAACTATTACTCTTATTTTTTTGTTAAATATTCTTTTTTTCATTTTTAATCAGTTTCAAAAGTTCAATTGGATAATTTTAATAACCTTTTTATTAGATTAAATTAAAAATTATAATTAATTAAAGTTTATGGTGATAATTTATGAAAGCTGTAATTCCAGCAGCAGGTTTTGGAACAAGATTTTTACCTGCTACTAAGGCACAACCTAAGGAAATGTTGCCTGTTTATGACAAACCTACTATTCAGTATGTTATTGAAGAGGCAGTGGCATCAGGTATTGATGATATTTTAATTGTAACTGGTAGAAACAAAAGATCTATTGAAGACCACTTCGATAAATCCTTTGAACTGGAACAAACATTGCAAAGCGCTGGTAAAGATGACCGTTTAAGACAGGTTCGTGCAATTACTGATTTGGCTGATATCTGTTATGTAAGGCAAAAAGAACAGAGAGGACTTGGAGATGCAATTTATTGCGCTGAAAAGCATGTTGGTGGAGAACCATTCGCTGTTCTTTTAGGTGATTCAATCACTAAAGGTCCAACTCCCTGCACAAAGCAATTAATTGATGTTTATGAAAAGTATGGTGCATCTGCAATTTCTCTTGAAGAGGTTCCAAAGCATAAGGTAGAGAGATATGGAATCATTAAAGGAACTGAAGTGGAAAAGGATGTTTATAATATTGAAAAACTTGTTGAAAAACCATTGGCCCACCAAGCTCCTTCAAATCTTGCTATAATGGGAAGATATGTTTTGACCCCTGATATTTTTGATAAAATTGATGAAACAGAACCTGGTGTTGGTGGTGAAATTCAGCTTACCGATGCTCTTCAAAAATTGGATGCAATTTATGGAGTTACATTTGATGGAAAAACTTATGATATAGGTAATCGTTTCGAATGGCTTAAAACTTCAATTGAATTTGCAATGGATGATGAAGAGTCCAAAGATGATTTGATGGAATATATGAAAAAAGTGATTAGTCAAAATGAATAGTTATTTCATGTAAAATAACTTTTTAACTCTTTTTTTTATGGATGATATTATGCAATATCGGTTGATTGAAAAAACCGGCGATGAAGTTTCTGCTTTAGGTTTTGGGGCAATGCGCCTTCCTTTAAAAAATGGTAAAATTAATCGAGAATTGGCTAAAAGGCAAATCTATTATGCAATTGATAATGGTGTTAATTTTATAGATACTGCCTATCTTTATGGAGACAGCGAAAAATTTTTAGGCGAGATTCTTCAGGGTGAGTATAAGGATAAGGTTAAGATTTGCACAAAGCTGCCATCCATTCATGTTAGAAAATATGAAGATATGGAAAACTTTTTGGATGAACAGCTAAAACGACTCCAAAGAGATTATATTGATTATTATCTTATCCATTCAGTTGATTTGAAAACCGTTAACCGACTGCTTAAGAAAGGATTGATAGATTTTTTAAACAAGGCAAAAAGTGAAGGCAAGATTAAGCATGTTGGATTTTCATATCATGGTGTTAAGGAGGAATTCGACTTATTGATTGATGGCTATGACTGGGATGTGGTTATGGTTCAGTATAACTACTTTGATGAAAATGTTCAGGCCAGCACTGAAGGTATTGAATATGCTGCTTCAAAAGGAATGGGTATTTTTGTAATGGAACCTTTAAAGGGAGGTATTCTTGCAGGTAAAATGCCTAAAGATGCTGAAGAAATTTTCAAAAAAGCAGATTCCACCAAAACAACTGCACAATGGGCACTTCAATGGGTTTTAAACAATCGCAATATTTCCTGCGTATTTTCCGGAATGAATTCCATTGAACAAATTGAAGATAATTTGGTTGTTGCTAATTCCACAACACCTCTGTCCATGACATTTGAGGAAATGGAAACTGTGGAACTTGTCAAAAGAGTCATGAGAAATTCTTTAAAGATTAACTGTTCTACTTGTGGATACTGCATGCCATGTCCTCAGGGCGTCAATATTCCAGAATGCTTAAAAACATACAATGAAAAATACTTGTTCGATCATAAAGGTTTCATAAACACCTCATTGATAGATTACTATCAGTATGTTGGTGGAATCATGGGAAAAGCGGCCAATGCTGGTTTATGCAATGGCTGCGGCAAATGTCTGAGGAAATGCCCTCAAAAATTGGACATCATTTCCGAGCTTGAAAAAGTTAAAAAGGAATTTGAATTTCCAGGAATCAAATATATCCTTCCGATTGTTAAAACTGTTGGCATTCCAATATATAAATATGCCATTAAGCTAATTAATCGCTAATTATATCTTAAAAGATAATATAATTCAATAAATAATTTGTCTTCTGTTTTTAACCAGTTTTGTGACATGACAAAATCAATGCTTTCAGCCCATACGTTATCTCTTACTATGTTGCTTACTTCGATAAACAATGGATTGCTTTTTTCTTTCATGAACAGGTCATATAGATCATTAGGCATTTTAATCACTTTAATTTTAAATTTAATTTATTCTATCTGTTTATATGGTATTTAAAGCTTGTTGAAGTCATTTTGAAAAATTGCAGTCATTTTTACATATTATTTAAACTTTTCGGATAGTGAAAAATTAATATAATTTAAAAACTAATTTTAGATTATAGGTGAAAATATGAAACTTGAAGAATTATTGGCACCATGTCCAAAATGTGGTTCAAAAGATAAAATTGCTCACAGAAAATTATTAGACAATCACAGGGCACATGCAGAAATGGAAACTGTAAAATGTGAAGAATGTGGTTATATTTTCTTTGTAAATGATGATATGGAAGAAGATGAAAAGAAAAAACTGTTAAATGAATTAAATAAGATACATGGTTAAAATGACATTTCATGTAATGATTATCCCTACTCTTAACTGTCCATCAAATTGTAAATATTGTTGGGGTTCTGAAAATAAAAAAGAAATGATGGATTTGGAAATTATCGACCAGATATGTGAGTGGTTAGCTGATTTTAGAGATGATAAAGTTCATTTCACTTTTCATGGCGGTGAACCTCTTCTTGCAGGTTATGACTTCTATGAGTATTCTTTGGAAAAGTTATCCCAATTGCCAAACTTCGAAGGATTTTCCCTTCAAAGCAATATCTGGCTTTTAACAGATGAATTGATTGATTTATTTGTTAAATACAATGTTGTTGTAAGTACAAGTATTGACGGACCGAAAGAAATAAATGATTATCAAAGGGGAGATGGATATTTTGATAAAACAATGTCCCGATATGAACTTGCAAAAAGCAAGGGGTTAATCATTAACTTTGTTTTGACAGTAACTGATTATTCTAAAGATTTCTCAGATGAACTGTATGATTTCTTTAAAAATGAAAAAATGAACCTTAAAATACATGCTGCCCTTCCGTCACTGAGGGGTGACAATGCTGATCCATGGGCTCTTGATCAGGAGGAACATGGTAAACTGCTTGTAGATTGGTTGGACAAGTATCTTTATGATTTGGATAAGTTCACTGTTATGGATCTTGACCATATCTGTAAATCTTCACTTAGAAGAAGAGGCACTCTCTGCACATTTGCAGATTGTATAGGTACAACATTGGCGGTAGGCTCTGACGGTTCGATTTATCCATGTTACAGATTTGTTGGAATGCCTGAATATGTTTTAGGAAATGTAGGTGTTAATCCTAGTTTTGATGATTTAAAGGAATCTGATGCATGGGCAAAACTAATGGAATTTAGAGATTATGTTGATGAAAACTGTAAAAAATGTCGATATGTTAAATATTGTGAAGGTGGATGTCCTTATAATGCTATTGTTGCATATCAAACACCTCAGGCAGTTGATCCTCAATGTACTGCATATAAAATGATATTCGGAGAAGTTTCAAAAAGAATGAATAAAGAATTTGCCAAATCAGCCTTTGGAATGGGCGCACCTGCTCCAAGAAAAGAAGGCGAACCATTTAGCATCATGGATTTGGCGATGAAACCTTGATGATAATTATGGATAGTGATATTTTAGAAAAATTATCAGATTTGGAACATAGGCAATGGTGTGAATGGTCTGGTTCAGTATCTAAAGATATATTTTCATTAATCACTATTTTGGATAGGTTTGAAGACGATTTGAGTGATGATGAAAAGTTGACTGTATCCAGAATTAAAGACAAGTTGGCTCGTTGGGATAATTTACATGTAAATTATTCTGATTTGCCTGAAAATGAAAAGGAAAAGGATAGAATCTATGCTAAAAGAGTATTGTCTATTCTAAATGATTAATTTTTCTGTAATCTAATTATAGAATGCTCTGTGGCTGGAAAGTCAATGGGATAATAAATTATTTGTAATTGCAAATATATTTCTGACTAATTTTTTAAGTAATACGTGGTATTTAAATAAATCCAAAAAAAGTAATACTTTATATACTATATTTTACAAATATGTATCATAGTAATACTGAGTATTTAAATGAACTCAAAAAAAGTAATACTTTTGGGCTGTTTGGTACTTACTGAATTTAATTTTTTAATTGGTTTCAAGATTTTGGAATTTCCATTGAAAAATTTTTGAGTAATACTGGGTATTTAAATAAATTAAAAAAAAGTAATACTTTGAGGTGTTTTTGAATGATTGATGAAATAACTGACTTTCTATTCGGACTAAAAATGACTATTATTTCCGGCATATTTTTATTGATTGCAGTTATTTTTATGATTTTTGGAGTTGAAACTCCTATTTATTTAAACCCTGCATGGGGAACAGTAATAATAAGTGGTATTCCGATGTTATTGCTGGCAATGACCAGATTAATTCGTGAAAAATGGATTTCATCTCCACTATTGATTGCAATAGCAATGGTGGCATCCCTTTTGATTGGAGAGATATTTGCAGCAGGTGAAGTTGCATGGATTATGGCATTAGGTGCACTTCTTGAAGATTGGACTGTTGAGAGAGCTAAAAAAGGTTTAAGAAATTTAATTAATTTAACTCCACAAACTGGAAGAAGGATTGTTGATGGTGTTGAAGAAGTAGTGCCTGTTGATGATATAAAAATCGGGGATACTTTAAGAATTCTTCCGGGTGAAAGCGTTCCAGTTGATGGTGAGATAATAAGCGGTACTTCATCTCTAGATCAATCAATTATGACTGGTGAATCATTGCCAATTGATAAGGAAGTTGGTGATGAGGTATTCTGCGGAACCATGAATATGTATGGTGCGATTGATATAAAGGCAACCAGTTTGGGTGAAAATTCATCACTTCAAAAATTAATAGACCTTGTTAAAGCAGCCGATGAAAAACAGGCTCCAACACAAAGAATTGCTGATAAATGGGCTACCTGGTTAGTGCCGGTAGCATTAATAATAGCAATTGGAGCTTGGTTAATAACTGGTAATATAGAAAGAGGTGTTACAGTTTTAGTAGTATTCTGTCCATGTGCATTAATTTTAGCTACACCAACTGCAATTATGGCTGCTATTGGTCAAGCAACAAAATATGGTGTGCTAATTAAATCTGGTGAAGCTTTAGAAACCTTGGGTGGATTAAATACATTGGTATTTGATAAAACTGGAACTTTAACTTACGGTAATTTAGAAGTTTCTGATGTTATTTCTGTAAAAGAAGATCTGACTGATTTGGATTTGCTTAAACTCACTGCTTCATGTGAGAAATTAAGTGAACATCCATTGGCTAAAGCTATTGTAAATAATGCAAAAGAAGCTGAAATCGACATTGAAGAGCCACAAGACTTTAAAATGTATCCTGGAAAAGGTGTTACATGTAAAAATTCTTATGGTCATGTATATGCAGGAAACTCCAAATTTCTATCTGAAAACAATATTGATATAAATATTGATACACAGCTAAATAAATTAAAAAATGAAGGTAAAGCTTCAATTATTGTTGCATTGGATAGTGAAGTTGTTGGTTTGATTGGTTTATCTGATGTAATACGTGAAGATTCCAAAAAAATGATTGATAGTTTACACAACCTTGGAACTGAAACAGTATTGCTTACAGGAGATAACACAGAAACTGCTAATTACTTTGCATCACAAGTTGGAATTGGTAAAGTCTATGGAAATCTGTTGCCAGAAGAAAAACTTTCATGGATTGAAAAATTCAAAAGTGAGGGCAAACAGGTATGTATGATTGGAGATGGTGTAAATGATGCACCTGCACTCAA
This sequence comes from uncultured Methanobrevibacter sp., assembly GCF_900314695.1. Classification (NCBI taxonomy): domain Archaea; kingdom Methanobacteriati; phylum Methanobacteriota; class Methanobacteria; order Methanobacteriales; family Methanobacteriaceae; genus Methanobrevibacter; species uncultured Methanobrevibacter sp. The sequence continues at coordinate 19,869 of NZ_OMWD01000019.1, forward strand.
AACAGCTGATGTTAGTGTTGCAATGGGTTCTGTTGGAAGTGATGTAGCAATAGAAGCAGCAGACATTGCACTTTTGGGTGATGATATAGGTAAGATTCCATATCTTAAAAAGCTTTCTAATTCCACATTATTTACAATCAAAGCAAATATTGCAATTTCAATGACAATTAATGCAGTAGCTATTGTATGTTCTGTATTGGGACTCTTGAATCCTGTAACCGGAGCTATTGTTCACAATGCAGGATCATGTCTTGTAGTTCTTAATGCAGCATTATTATATGATAGAAAATTCGATGACTCCATCAAGAAAATAGACACAAAAAATACGGAACACTCACATTATCACTTCCATGATGACGGCGAGCATTCTCATTCCCATGAAGGTGTTGAAATAATTGATGAAATCAAAACTGAAAAAGGAATAAAGCATATGCATGTACACAAACATGCATTGGATAGACAAAGTTGTGAACCATATCACAACTGATTATTTTCTTTTTTTTAAAGAGTGTCTTCAATACTATTTTTTTTTTATTTTGGTTTCTGCCAAATTGTTTTTTTTTTGATTTTTTGTCAAAAAATTTTTTAGTCTTATTTTTATTGTTTTTACCATATTTTAATTATAATATAACAGGCAAACAAATACACAAAACCATCCAGAATACGGTTCAGAAATCCAAAAACAATGAACCAAATAATTGAAAAACAAGAATATAATTCGTTATATCAAAAAAATAGTGCCGGCCACACCACACGGTGCGACCAAAACATTCAAAAAAATTGCATTAAACGATTTGTTAACTCAGTGACTCAACCATATTTACAAGTGTATCCATATCATAATGAGTACTTAGAACCATAACCATTTCAACGTCTTTGATTCTTAAAGCTCCATTCAATTCATTTGCACCGATTTTATACATGTCACCAGTTTTTGTCACATTAGCACCTTTAGCTTTCAAATCTTTAAGGGTTTTATTGACTAATGAGTCATCCACATCAGAACTCATTAGATATGTGACGTTCATATCGTTTGCAGAGTCAGAATATGATACTGCATCATCTAAAAGTCCGCCTGATGAATCGGTTTTTTTGAATGTTGCGTTTTTAGGAACTTTCAATTTGAAATGGCCGTCAAAGTCATGGTCCACAAGTTCTACTGCAGCAGAAACTCCACCCATTACAAGACCGAGTGTTGCCAAAACAATCAATATTGCGAATATCTTTTTCATATTGTATCTCCTTTAATATAATTTGACCGCTTTGAGGACAATGCATATCAAAAAGTTCAACTGAACCATACTGAAAGCAAATGCCCTTGTCTAGCCAAGTTACTCTTATCAGCCCATTTCATCACCAATTACGAAATTGATGATAAGTGCACTAATAATATAAATATATATGAAAATTCATTATATAAATTACTTTTTAATTAAACATATGTCAAGTCACTTAAAACTGAATCTATGATTCCTTGAAAATTTGTCCAATGGAAATTTTGACGGACAACCAATCATTAAAACTTTAAATATTTTGAATGATAATAATATGTTTAGGTATTACTATGAATGATAAAATAATTTTAGGACTTCCAAAGGGAAGTTTAAACAATGTGAAAAGAGGAAATACTCACCAATTATTTGTTGATGCAGGTTATGAAGTCAAAGGATATGAACCTGGTGATGAATCTTATGAAATTGAAATCTTAAATGATGATGATATTGTAGCATTTTTAACCCGTCCGCAATCCACTCCTGTTGAGTTGAACAGGGGAATGGTTGATATTGCAATTGTTGGTGAAGATTGGATTAAGGAAGAATCAGTTTTAAGACCTACAAATACTGTAAAACTTGGGGATTTGGACTATGGTAAAACCAGGTTGATAGTTGCTGTTCCTAAGGAATCTCCATATGATAATCTCTCAGACTTTTTCAGAGCAAATAAGGATAGAAAAACTCCAATTTTATGTTTCACTGAATATCCTAATTTGACCAGAAAATTCATCATGGAAAATGAGGTATATCAAGAAATGTATGGTGATTCAGTGCCTTTTGTCCAAGTTAGGGGATTGACTGATGGTGATAATGAAATGGTTCAGGTCATTAACTCTGATGGGGCTACTGAAGTTTACATAGCTAAAGGTGCTGATTTTATTGTTGATAATACTCAAACAGGAAGCAGCTTAAGAAAAGCTGGTTTAAAAGAGATTGAAACCATATTGCATTCTTCAGCAGGTCTTTATGCTAGTGAAAAATGTACTGGTGAAAAACTCAAAAAAGCTCAAATGATTTATGAGCAGTTATTGGGTGCCATAACAGCTAAAAAATATTTTGATGTAAAATTCAATATTGCAAACTCAAAAATTGAGGAAGTTTCCAATTATCTGGTTGAAAACAAGTTATGTGCTGATGAACCTACACTTACGCCAGGTTCTGATTTTACACAGATTAACGTGTTAATTCCTAAAGCTAAATTCCCTGAAATGATTGATGCTATTAAAGGTTTTGATGCAACTTCCATTATCAGAAATGATTTGAAACAGTTAGTTGAATAATCATTTATTTTCTTTATTTTTTTTTAAATATTTTTTAATATTATTGTTTTCCAATTTCAACTATCATTATTTATCATTAACATTTATAAAGTATTTCAAACATATTTAATAATAATTAAATTATTTATTATGGGGATAAATATGTTAACATCTGTACAAAAAGAAATTTTACAAACCCTAATTAACTTATACCAGTCTTCCAATGGTAAATCAGTCAAGGGTGAGGATATTGCAGAGGTCATGGGCAGAAATCCTGGAACAATTCGTAACCAAATGCAATCCTTAAGAAGTTTAGGTTTAGTTAAAGGTGTACCGGGTCCTAGAGGAGGATACAAACCAACAATTGAAGCTTATCACTCTTTAAACATTTCAGTTTCTGATAAGGATTCAAAGGTACCGATTTATAAAAATGGAAAAAGGGTGGAAGATGTTTCTGTTGCTAAAATAGAATTCACTAGTGTTCCTCAACCTAGTGAATGTGAAGCGGCAATTAAAATTTTAGGAAGCATTAAAGATTTAAATCTTGGAGATATCATCAGTATTGGCCCAACACCCGTAAATAATTTAGGAGTTATTGGTGAAATTGTAGGAAGGGACGATATGGACAATATTTTATTGGTTGATACCACTACAATCAGAAGTATTCCAAAACAAACAGTCGGAGATATTGCAAGCAGGGATGTAAAATCATTTAAAATTGATTGCTCTGTTAAAGAAGCTGCTAAAAAGCTAGTCGATAATGAAATTGATGGAGCACCTGTTATAAAAGATGGTAAAGTTGTTGGAGTATTTACATTAACTGATCTTGTTCAGGCAATAGCTGATGATAATGAAAACAAAAGTGTTGGAGAGTTAATGTCTACAAATGTGGTAATTGTTAATGAAGATTTAAAAATAGCTAACGCAATTGAAGTAATGCTTAAAAAATCTATTTCCAGATTGATTATTGCAGATAATGATAATAATTTACTTGGAATTGTTACAAGAACAGATTTAATTAATATTATTACTAATTTAGAACAATTTCCAATTGTAACCAATTAATTTTTTAGTGATTTAATGAAGGTAAATCAAATTAATGTCAATCAAGATATGAAAGTATCAGATTTATTAAATCAGTTTGATGAATCTGGTGTTTTGGGTGCGGGTAAAGTAGCACGTGCTTGTAATATATTGGTGGATATGATTTTAGATGAGGATATGAGCGTATTTTTAAGTTTAGGTGGTCCTTTAATACCTGGGGGTATGAGAAATATTGTCACAAAAATGATTGATGAAGGCCATGTTGACTTGATTGTAGCAAGTGGTGCAAATATTACTCATGACCTTGTTGAGGCTTTTGGAGGATCTCATTATCGGCATGAAGGAAAAGATGATGAAGAGCTAAATGAAGAGGGTATAGGTCGTATTGCAGATATTAATGTTGGATCTGATGATTTTACAATTTTTGAAGAGGAAATCATTAAAATCTTTGAAAAAATTGCTTCAAAAAAGAAAGTTGTTTCAATTCAGGAATTGCTCTATGAAGTAGGTTTGCAGGTTGAGGATGAAAACTCCTTTGTTGCAACTGCTGCAAGAAATGATGTTCCGATTTTCGCACCGGGGCTTATTGATTCAATGATGGGTCTTCAATTATGGATTTTTTCACAGGACCACGATTTCACGATAAGTGCTGCAGGGGACATGCCTTTATTGTCAGATATTGTTTTTGATTCTAAAAAAGTAGGTGCAATCCTTTTAGGCGGTGGCCTTACTAAGCATTACACTTTAGCATCAAATGTAATTAAAGGTGGTCTTGATGCTGCTATTCAAATTACGATGGACAGGCCTGAAGCAGGTAGTTTAGGTGGTGCTCCACTTGAAGAGGCAAAATCATGGGCGAAGGCTAGATGTGGATCCAGTCTTGCAAGTGTTGTTGGAGATGTTACCGTTATTTTCCCATTGATTTATGCTGCTGCATTGGATAAAATCAGCAATGATTAAATGAGTTAGATTATTTTAGTATTATTATTTTATGGGTTTTAGGCAATATTACAGAAAATAATGTCTTGAATTTATTTTTGAACATCGCTATGTGATAAAAAGTTGTATTATTATTGCTTGCGATTGTGGTGTATTTAATATTTGGATTTTTTTTGATTTTTTATATTTGATGAAAGTTTGAATTAAAAAAAGAAGTAAAAAGGAATTTGAAATTCCTTTAAATTTAGTCGTCTCCGAGTTCAATACCCATTTTACCTGCTACTCTTGCGAGTAATACAGTAACAATAACAGCAATAATGGTTACAACTATAGCATATATGAATAAACTTGGAAGAGCATCTCCAGTACCTATAAATTGTTCGATTAATTTTTGAATAGCACCATTCCATGCTAAACCTGCAACAAATGCGAATGCGGTTGTAATCAATCCTAAAATTGTTTCCATAATTAATTTTGTTACTTCGTTTGCCATGATTTTTTCCTCCATTTAAATAAATTTGTTCAAAGATAATAAGAACAATATTATTTTTATTTCTTTTGATTAAAATAGTTTAGTTTCAATTCAATGATTCGATTAATTTCGCACATGCTTCTTTTGGATTATCTGATTCGTAAATACTTCTTCCAACAATAATTGCATTTGAATATTCCAATGTTTTTTTACCATCTCCTCCCTGCTTTCCAACACCTGGAGAGATGATAAATGAGTCTTTTCCAACAATGTCGCGAATATCTGACAATCTGTCAAGCCTGGTTGCTGGTGCAACATAGTTTGTGATTCCCATATCAACACCCATCTGAGCTATTGCATCGGCATTTTTTTGCAGAAACATTTTAGCTCCAGGATGTGACATTTCTGTCAGTAAGAACAGTTCTTTGCCATGTTTATTTGCCATGTCGAGACATGCCTGTACGCTGTCAGATCCGACAAAGCCATGGCATATGATTGCATCTGCTCCTGCTTTGAATGTTTCGTCGCAGATTTTTTCGTTTGTTGCATCAATGTCAGCCACTTTAAAATCACATATTACTTTAAATCCAAATTTATTTTTCAGTTTGTTTATTATTTCAAGGCCTTCGGCCAGTGCCAGCGGGTATCCGATTTTAATTGTATCGATGTATTCTTTAATTGAATCGCAAATTTCAATAGATTCACTTTCACTCATCACATCTAGGGCTAAAATTAAGTTGTTTTTTATGTTCATGTTATCATCTTTTGGTATTTTCATATTAAAATAATTAGGTTATCCTAAATTTTGTTTAATGTATTACTAATAATATTTATATATAATAAGGTATATAATATCATTATCAATAAAACTTTAATAAATTTTAATTATATTTTAAATTTTTATTGAGTTATATATCAATTAATATTGATAGGTTATTTGGAGGAAATTATTTATGCATATTATGGAAGGATATTTACCATTGAACTGGTGTATTATATGGTTCGTCATATCATTCATCGTTGTAGCATTTGGTTTATATCAAATTAAGAAAATCGTAGATGAAACCCCTGAATCCAAAGCTTTACTCGCAGTAAGTGGTGCATTCATGTTCGTCTTATCATCTTTGAAATTACCTTCTGTTACTGGAAGTTGTTCTCACCCTTGTGGTAACGGATTAGGTGCAGCATTATTCGGTCCTGCTGTAACCGCAGTACTTGCAACTATTGTACTTTTATTCCAAGCATTATTACTTGCTCACGGTGGATTAACTACTTTAGGTGCAAACATATTCTCTATGGGTATTGTTGGACCATTAGCAGCATGGTTAATATATAAAGGTTTAACAAAAGCTAATATTTCATCAACTGTTGCAATCTTCTTTGCAGCATTCTTAGGTGACTTATTGACTTATGTAGCTACTTCATTCCAATTAGCTATTGCTTTCCCTGCTCCAAGTTTCGGATCAGCATTAACAAAATTCTTAGTTATTTTCGCAGTAACTCAAGTACCATTAGCTATTGGTGAAGGTCTATTAACTGTAATTATCTGGGACAGATTAAAAGCTTACAAACCAAAATTATTAGATAAATTAGGTGCTTTAGCTCCTAATGAAGCATAAGGTGATATAAATGAAAACATCAACATTAATTATATTGGCTGTTGTCTGTATCATATTATTCATTGCACCATTAATAATGTTTAATGGTCATGGAGAAGATGACGGATACTTTGGTGGTGCAGACGATGCAGCAGGTGAAGCTATCGAAGAAACAGGTTTCAAACCTTGGTTTTCATCTATATGGGAACCACCTAGTGGTGAAATAGAAAGTTTATTATTCGCTCTTCAAGCAGCTATAGGTGCAATCATTATTGGATATGCATTTGGTTATTGGAGAGGACAAGGTAAAGAAGAATAATTTTATTCTTCTTTTATTTTTTCTTTTTTTTTAAAGTGATTTTATGAAATTTGATATGGATTATATTGCACATCACAATGAATTAACAGAATTTAATCCTTACTTTAAATTGTTTTTAACAATCATATTGTTAATTGTTACATTAGCGCTTGATAATCTATATTTTGATGTATTCATATTTGTTGTAATGTCTATTGTCATTTTAGCCATTGCAAAAATCAACTACAAATCCTATTTAAAATTCCTGTCAATTCCAATGGCATTTCTTGTTATAACATGTATCTTTTTACTGTTATTCTTTGGAAAGGGCGAGGTAATATATGAAACAGGAATATTTGGCATAGTGGTCACTGATGATTCTTTTCATTATGCGGTTTATACATTTATGCGTGTAGTGGGTTGTTTACCAATTTTAGGTTTTTTAGCACTTACAACACCTATAGCAAAGATTTTAAATTGTCTCAGGACTTTGAAAGTCCCTAAAATCATGATTGAAATTGCACTTTTGATGTATAATGTCATTTTCATATTCCTGAATGAAATCGATACCATGCAGAAAGCCCAAAACTCTAGGTTGGGATATCATTCCTATTGGACTTCATTCAAGTCTTTGGGTGCTCTTGCAAGTACAATATTTTTGAGATCCCTTGATAAAAGCGAAACATTACAACATTCTCTCGATTCTAGAGGATATACAGGTGAACTTCCTGTTTATGTACCACCAAAAAAGGAGGAATAATATGTTAGAAGTAAAAAATATTAAATATGCTTATAATGCTGATTATCAGGCTCTTAAAGGAGTTAGTTTAAAGGTTGAAAGGGGAGAAATGGTTGCTCTCTTAGGTAAAAACGGTGCAGGTAAGTCAACTTTGTTTTTACATTTAAATGGGATTTATGAACCTGATGAAGGTCAAGTTTTCATTGACGGAGAAGAATTGAAATATGATAAAAAGTCTTTACTCAAATTCAGACAAAAAGTTGGTATTGTGTTCCAAAACCCTGATGACCAAATTTTTGCTCCAACAGTAGAGGAGGATGTGGCTTTCGGACCTCTTAATTTAGGTTTGCCTATGGAAGAGGTTCAAGACAGAGTTGAAGAAGCACTTGCTCGTGTTGGAATGAGTGGCTTTGAAAAAACAGCTCCGCATCATTTAAGTGGAGGTCAAAAGAAAAGAGTTGCTATTGCAGGAATTCTTGCAATGAAACCTGAAGTTATGGTTTTGGATGAACCTACTGCAGGTTTGGATCCTCAAGGAGTAGTTAATCTTCAAAAATTATTGAGGAATTTAAATGATGAGGGAATTACAATTATTATTTCAACTCACGAGGTGGATTTAGTTCCAAACTATGCTAAGAGAGTATTCGTTTTGGTTGATGGATTATTGATTGCTGAAGGCACTCCTAGAGAAATATTTGCACAACCTGAAATATTAGAACAAGCTAATTTGAAAGTTCCTATTGTTACTGAATTATTCCAAGACCTTGAAAAGGAAGGATATGACATGAATGGGGACTATCCGTTAACAATTGATGAAGCTAAGGATAAGTTTTTAGAATTGTTAAACAAAAACTAATTTTTTTTTAAATCAGATTTTTTTCATAATTATACTGCCCAAAGTATTACTTACAGTATTAATTCATAATACTTTTTAATTATTAACTAAACATTTATATTATTAAAGACATATTTTTTCATAAGGTGAATTTATATGAGAATTGGAATTTGTGACACTACATTTGCACGCTTTGATATGGCTTCAGCAGCTATTGATGAGCTTAAAAATAATGCTTATGATTTAAAAATAATTCGTGAAACTGTTCCTGGTGTTAAAGACTTGCCTGTAACAGCTAAAATTCTCATTGAAGAAGAAAATTGTGATATTGTAATGGCACTTGGAATGCCTGGACCTATGGAAAAAGATAAGATGTGTGCTCATGAGGCATCAACAGGCCTTATCAATGCACAGCTCATGACAAACACTCATATTTTGGAAGTATTTGTCCATGAGGATGAAGAGGAAGATCCTGTTGAGCTTGCAAAGCTTGCTGAAAACAGAGCACGTGAACATGCTCAAAACCTAATTAAAATGATGTATCACAGAAAAGCAATGAGAAAAGAAGCTGGAATGGGAATGCGTGAAGGAAAAGAGGATGCAGGACCATTATAATTAAAGGTGTAAAATGGAATATGAGATAACTGCCGAAGATAAGAATGCAACATATGTGGTTCTTCCGGCATATAATGAGGCAACAAGAATCCAACCTGTATTGGAATCTATTGCAGAGAAAGGATATAATATGGTCATCGTCAATGACGGTTCAACAGACAACACTTTGGATGTTATTCTTGAATCTAAAAGAAAATATCCGAATCAAATTCATGTCTTTTCTTTGATGATTAATCGTGGTGTGGGTGTTGCTACACAAACAGGCTTTGATGCCGTTTTGAATTTTAATCCAAAATATGTTGTCAGTATGGATTCGGACGGTCAGCACTCAGCTGATGATTTGGATAAGGTAATAAAACCATTGGTTACAGGTGAAGCTCAGGCTGTTATTGGTGTAAGGCCACTGGAGGATATGCCTAGAAGCAGAAATTATGCCAATGCAATCATGAATTTTTTAACAAAGATTTTTTATAGAGTGGATGTAAGCGATTCCCAAACAGGTTTCAGGGCAATTACCAGAGATGCATTGGATAAAATTACCATTAACGCTACTGGATATCTCATATCTTCAGAATTCATACGTGAAATCAATGACAATGATATTCCATTTGCAGAAGTTCCAATCGAAACAATATATACTCCTGAAACTCAGGCAAAAGGAACAAATACTACTGCTGCAATAAAAATATTGCTTCAGATGATTAAACATCAATTTTAAGGTGATAATATGTTTTTATATTCTTTAATATTTCCAATAATTTCCATTATAGCGATAGTTTGGTTTACACTCAGATATTTAAGGGGAAAACATTCTGCAGTTACAACTGTATTATGGGCTCTTTTCTGGATTATTGTAGCAATATTTTCACTTTTCCCAAATTTAAGTAATCAATTCGCTAAATTAGTGGGTATAACTCGTGGTTTAGATTTTATTATCATTTTAGTATTCATAGTATTGTTCTATACTATTTTAAGACTTTACTTTATTGTAGATAAATTGCAGAATGACTTGAATACTGTTGTAAAGCAGGTCGCAATACAAAATGAAGTTACTCTTGATGATGAAGAGGAATAATCCATGTTATATTTTAGAGGATGCACTGCAAGGGAAAAACAAAATGGCATTGCAAAAGCCACTGAAAGACTTCTTGAAATTGCAGGTGTCGATTTTCACACATTGGATGATGAAAAATGTTGTGGATCTGTTTTGCTTAGAACTGGTTTTGTCGATGAAGCGCAAGAGCAAATCAAAAAGAATACTAAAATTTTAGAGGGAGAAATCATTGTCACTTCCTGTGCCGGTTGTTATAAAACTTTAAAAGATGATTATGAAGGTTTGGTTGTAGTTCATATTTCACAGCTTTTATATGAACTGATTAAAGAAGGCAAACTTAATTTTTCTAAAAATGAAATGAATGTTACTTATCATGATTCCTGTCATTTGGGTCGCCATTGCAATGTTTTCGATGAGCCTAGGGAAGTAATAGAATCTGTTGCAAACCTGATTGAAATGGAAAATATTCGTGAAAACAGTCTGTGCTGTGGTGCTGGTGGGGGTGTAAAATCAGCATATCCTGAAATTGCTGATGAGATGGCATCTTCAAGGATAGGTCAGGCAAAGGAAACGGGTTGTGAAACATTGGTTACTCCATGCCCTTTTTGCAAACTCAATCTGGAAAATGATGATATTGAAGTTTTGGATTTGACTGAATTTTTAGTAAAATATGGTGATGTAAATGGAGAGCAGTGAACTTGAAACAATGAGAAAATCTTTCAGTACAGTTAAAAAAAGATCAGGCACTATTAAAGATTCAGCATCTACCAAAAGACTAATCAAAAGAGTTCAGGAAATTAAAAAGTTCTCCATTGAAAACAACGAAGAGTTATTAAATCATGCATTGGAATCATTTAAACGCAACGATATTGATTTTAAAATTGCCGATTCATCTAAGGATGCATTGGATATTATTGACGAATTGCTTGTGGAATATGATTGCACTACAATTGCCAAAGCCAAATCAAATACATTAGGTGAAATCAATCTTAAAGCACATCTTAAAGGAAGTAACATTGATGTTGTCGAAACTGATTTGGGTGATAGGATACTACAACTTAAAAAGACTGATAATAAACCTGTTCATCCAACAGGCCCTGCTTCTCATTTAAATATTTCCAAGATTGCGGATATCGTTAACGATTCATTGGATGTTAATGTTGACCCTGAAGCTAGGGAAATCATGGAAATTGTCCGGCATGATGTGTTGAAACGTCTTGAAAATGCCAATGTAGGTATAAGTGGAGCCAATGCAATAGCTGCTGAAGAAGGCTCTCTTGTAATGGTGCATAATGAGGGCAATATTTCAATAGTTTCACTAAAAGATTTGCATATAATTGTAGCTGGAATTGATAAGATTGTACCTTGTCTTGAAGACGCAATATCAATTGTAAAACTAGAAACAATTTTTGCAACAGGCAATTTTGTAACATCATATATGAATGTAATATCAGGGCCATCAAAAACAGCCGACATTGAAAAGAAACTCTTAAAGAACATGTATGGTGCTGAAAAAGTAGTTGTCATTCTTTTGGACAACGGAAGAAGTGAAGCTACTGATGAATGTCTTTATTGCATAGGATGTGGAAATTGTGTAGTTCACTGTCCTGTATATAATGCCGTTGGAAATGAATTTGGTTTCAATAATTATTTGGGCGGTCGTGGAGTGGCAATGTCCAAGTTTATTGAAGATGAAGAGACTTGCTATGATTCTGGCCTTTATATGTGTACTTTATGTGGATTATGTACTTTAAACTGCCCAGTAGCTATTCCGACAAATGAAATAATTGAAAATATGAGAAAATTATCTGCTGAAGTAGGATTCTATCCGAAGGCTCACGGCAAAATAAAAGAGAATATTTCTAATAATGATTCTCCATATTAACTACTTTTTTTTAAAAAAACAATAGTATTATAAGTAATAAGAAAGTAATATTAATATATTATAATATTATATTTTATTGGAGGAAATTTATGCTTCTATTAATAAGTCCTATAAATCGTGAAGAGGCTCTTGAATCTATTGAAGGCGGGGCAGACATTGTTGATGTAAAAAATCCTAAGGAAGGTTCTTTAGGTGCTAATTTCCCTTGGGTTATTAAGGAAATCAGGGAATTAACTCCTAAAGATAAACTTGTTAGTGCTACTTTAGGTGATGTGCCTTACAAACCAGGTACAGTTTCCCTTGCGGCAATGGGTGCTCATGTTTCTGGAGCGGATTATATTAAAGTTGGATTATATGGAACAAAAGACCATGATGAAGCGGTTGAAGTCATGGAAAATGTTGTCAAAACTGTTAAAGATGTAAGTGAAGATACTATTATTGTTGCAGCAGGATATGCTGATGCTCATCGTGTAGGTGCAGTAGGTCCTATGGAAATTCCAAAAGTTGCTAAAGATGCTGGATGTGACCTTGCAATGCTAGATACTGCTGTTAAAGACGGTCATACATTATTCGATTATTTAGATATTGATCAATTAAAAGAATTTGTAGAAGAAGCTCATGGTTATGGTTTATTGACTGCGCTTGCAGGATCCGTTAAAAAAGACCAATTAAAACCATTAAATGATATTGGCTGTGATGTTGTCGGTATCAGAGGAGCTGCATGTGTGGGTGGTGACAGAAATACTGGTAAAATACACCATACTGCAGTAGCTGAGCTTAAAGAATTATTGGATTCATTCTAATCAGGTGTAAATTATGTCATTTTCAAAAAAAGTTCAAGAAGCAAGAATGTCTTATACTTTTGATGATTTTCTCTTATCTCCTAATGCAAGTTATGTGGAGCCTAAAGATATTGACACTACCATAGAATTAGGTAATGGAATTAAATTAAATATTCCAGTACTTAGTGCAGCTATGGATACTGTAACCGAAGCAGACCTTGCAATCGCTATGGCTCAACAAGGTGGTGTAGGAGTAATTCATAGGAATATCTCACAAGAAAGACAAGTTGAAGAAGTAAAGAAAGTAAAAAATGCTGAAGATTTAACTATTCGTGATGTTATTACTATTCCTCCAGATTCCACTGTTGCTGAAGCTCAATCTTTAATGCATGATGAACTTATCAGTGGTTTGCCTGTTGTTGATGGTGATAAAATCATGGGTATTATCTCAAAAAGAGATATCAGACCAGTTTTAAAATCAGAACCATCCACAGCAATTAAGGATATAATGACATCGGATGTTGTCACTGTTGATGAAGGAGTTTCTACCGAAGAAGCGTTAAATGTTGCATATGAAAATAAGGTTGAAAGACTTCCTGTCGTTAATGATGGTAAATTAGTTGGAATTATTACCATTAAGGATATCTTAAACCAAAATCAATATCCGAATGCTGCACGTGACGATAATGGAAACTTTTTGGTTGCTGCTGCATGTGGACCGTTTGATTTGGAAAGGGCAATGGCTCTTGACCAAGCCGGTGCAGATATCATTTCCATTGACTGTGCTCATGCTCATAACATGAATGTGGTCAAATTCACTGAAACAATCAAAGATAATATTGATGCTGAATTATGTGTAGGTAATATTGCTACAGCTGAAGCTGCTGAAGATTTAATTTCTATGGGTGTAGATGCACTTAAAGTAGGTATTGGTCCGGGTTCAATGTGTACTACTCGTATCGTAGCTGGTGTTGGTGTACCTCAACTTACTGCTATTTCTGATGTTGCTGATGCTGCCGCTGATTCTGGAGTTCCTGTTATTGCTGATGGTGGTATAAGATACTCTGGAGATGTTGCTAAAGCTATTGGTGCAGGTGCAGATGCGGTAATGCTTGGAAACCTGCTTGCAGCATCCTTGGAAGCTCCTGGTGATATTGTAGTAATGAACGGTAAACAATACAAAAAATACCGTGGAATGGGTTCTATGGGTGCAATGACCAGTGAGTATGATGGAGGATCAGACAGATACTTCCAAAGTAATAAAAGTAAAATGAACCATACTAAGTATGTTCCTGAAGGAATTGAAGGTGCTGTACCATATAGAGGAACAATTGCAGAAATATTATTCCAGTTAGTAGGTGGTTTAAAATCATCTATGGGTTATTGTGGTGCGAAAGATATAGCTGCAATGAAAGAAAATGCAAGATTTGTTAGAATTACAAGTAGCGGTATTAAAGAATCCCACCCTCATGACTTGTTGATTACTAACGAAAGTCCTAATTATCCAACTCTTGAATAGTTGGATATTTTTTAATTTTTGTTTTGATGAGAATCCAGTGAAAAATTTGATTTGTAGGAAGAAGTATTTTCTCATCAAAATTATTTATATTTCAAAGAGAACCTTGTGTTTTCTATTAAATTAACTAGTTTTAAGAAAACATTTAAATATTAGTAAATGCTATATTATCATATTAGATAATTTTATGATTATTTTAGATAATCTATGTAAATTAAAATAATTTACATTTTAATTAAATTTTATTGATTACGGAGAGAATATAAATGGCAAGAACTAAAAAAGTTGGTATCACAGGAAGATTTGGTGCAAGATACGGAAGAAAAGCAAAAAGATCTGTAAAAATCATTGAAGAAAACATGAAAAAAAATCATGTTTGTCCTAAATGTGATAGACCTTATGTAAAAAGACAAGCTGCTGGAATTTGGAAATGCAGAAAATGTGGTGCAGTATTCACTGGAGGAGCTTACGTTCCTGAAACTCCTATGGCAAAATCTGCAGCACGTAGTATCAGAGATATTCGTGTGGAGGAATAGACTTTGTATAGATGTCCACGTTGTGGAGCAGAAGTAGACCATAAAAGCTACATGGAAAATAAATGTCCTAAATGTAGATATAGGATTTTATTTAAAAATGTTCCAGAAACAACTAGAGTTATAAAAGCTAGATAATTTATCTGCTTTTAATATATTTTTTTACTATTTTTGATTTTGTATGTTAATTTCAACTTCTAGGAAACCTTCTCAAAAAACCAGGAAGTTCTGTAAAAATTTAGCCCATTCAACAGGTTCAACTTCTGTTAACAGGGGTAAAATGAATATGCGTGAACTTCTTTTGAAGGCTTTGGAGTTAGATGAATTTAACTTAGCAGTTGTTAATGAACTTAAAGGAAATCCAAGTAAAATTACTTTTTATTCTAACAAAGGTGAAGTTTTACTTGTAATTCTCATTGGAGCTTCTCTTGAATTTGAAAAGTTAAATATTGCTCCATCCAAATTAAAAATAGTGTCTCATGTTAAAAAACTCGATGTCTTAAGTGAAATTTTGGACATTGAGCTAGCTGATAAAGCAGAGGATAATTATATATTAATTTCTAGTGATGATGATTTGGTAGCTAAAATTAATTTTATCAATAAATTCGGCGATAAAACCAATTTTCAGATCAATGTAAAGAAAATCTTAGAGGGTACACATGAGTGAAGGTCCTCTTGAATCTGTCAAAAGTGATATAGTTATCGAATTTGAAAGTAGCGCTCAGGCTAAAATAATTTATGATTCTATTATATTGGAATTCGATACGGCTCCGGATTTTAGATCATCAATGTCTATAGAATTGGAAGATTCTAAAATATTAATCAATATTGATGCAGAGGATTCCACCTCTTTTAGAGCTTCCATTAACTCGGCGATTAAGTGGATTAAATTAGCATTAGAGATAAATAACTTAACAAATTAATGTTCATATATAATTAAATAGGTGATATAATGGAGATTCCAGAAAATATTCAAAATCAATTAAATCAGTTTCAACAATTACAACAACAAGCTCAAGCAGTAAATATGCAAGTTCAAAATGTTGAAGTTCAAATTCAAGAAACTGAAAAAGCTTTAGAAGAACTCAAAAAAACCGATGAAAATACTGAAGTATTTAAACAAGCAGGTACTTTACTTATTAAAGTGGAATACAGCGATGCTTTATCTGAAATGGAAGAAAAATTAGAAACTCTTCAATTAAGAAAACAAACTATGGCTCGCCAAGAAGAAAGAGTCATGAAAAAACTTGAAGAGATGCAAGCTACTATTCAAACTGCTATGCAAGGAATGGGCCAATAGGCTTATTTTCTTAATTTCTTTTTTTCATCGATTTTTATGTCAAAGTTAAAAGTATTAACTCAGGAAGATTTGTCTAAAATTTCAGATGATTTTGGCGAAATTTTAGAACAGGAAGTTTCAAAAGTAATTTCCACTAAGGAATTGGAAGATTTAGATTTGGATATTGTTCTTAGTTATGAAAATGAACAATTGGACGTTGATGTTGATGTTGGAGTAATTTTTGATGAGCTTTCAGAAATTAATCAAGATCAAATCACTAAAGCCATTGATGAAGCTTATTTGAAGTTTGATTCTTATATCGATGACAATTTCAGAGTTTAATTATTTTTTTTAAATATTTGTGTAATACTTTTTTTATATTTTTTAGTAATTTAAGTAATACTTTTTTATAAAAAAGTATTTATATTATAAAGTTCAACTATTACATAAGTTTGAAGTAATTGCAATAGCTTAGCAATATAAGGACAAACACGTAATACTATCTTTCAAATTCCCTCTTTTAGTTACTTCAAACTGCCTACTTTATTTTTTTCAATTTGACTTTATCAAGCAAATTTTATTATTTTTCACGGGATTATGGATTTTTAAAAAGGTGGAGTTTATCTTTATTTTTAATTTTTTATAATATGTTTATTTTTTAATAAATCAATTAAAAATTTTTTAAAATTTTTATAATTTTTCTACAATTCATATATTCAAGTTTACTTTAATTTTTTTAAACTTTAGTAACATTTATATACTATGTAAATTAACTTATTAAATAGAGGTTCATAACATATTTGTTATTAATCGAAAATTGATCATTATTTTTAGTATACTCGGAAGGGGCTAAAAAACATTTTAGCTCTTTCCACCTCCTTACGATTTTTTTAAATACTTGTTTTATATAATTATAATTATGATTAAAAAAATACCTGTAATTGATTTAAAACAACACCAGGCTGTAAGTGGCAAATCTGGCATGAGAGATACTTACCAACCATTAAGAACTGTTTTTGCACCATCTTCCAATCCCGTTGAAATTGCTCAAGGATTAAAATTAAACGGTGCCGATGAGATGTACATTGCTGATTTGGATTTGATTGAATCAAGCGGTCACAACATTTCCGAAATTAAGTTGGTTAATACAATTTTGCCTGTAATGTTTGATGGTGGTGTAAAAAACTGCGAATCCTTTGATTTTTTCCTCGATTATGCTTATAAAATTATTGTCCCAACAGAAACTATAGAAAGCATTGAAGAGATGGAGAAAATATTTGAAAAATATCCTAAAGAAAGAATTGTTGTAAGTATTGATGTAAAAAACAATGAATTATACTCTAAAAATTTAGATTTAAATTTATCTGAGTTTAAGAAAATTTTAAAGAAATTGGATCCCAATGAAATCATTCTTTTGGATATTACTGGTGTCGGTACAGAAAAAGGATATAATCAAAAACTTTTAGATGAATTTGAAGATATGAAAGAAAAGTTAATTATTGCAGGTGGTTTGAATAAAGAATCTATTGGTGAACTAGATTCTCAGGGTATAAAAAAAATATTAATTGGAACTAGCCTACATTCCGGCGAAGTAGGAATTCTAGATTAACATTCTTAAAATCACATATGGCAGTAAGCAAGCTATAACGAATAATGTTATTCCTAAACCTAATTTAGTTTTGCTTTCTTCAAGTGAACCAGAAATAATCATTATTAATGCTAAAAATCCTAAAATTACTGGTAAAATATGAGAAAATATAGTTGTTCCTATAGTCGCCATTTTAAATCACTATTATATTTATTTATTTTTAAGTTATTTAAAGATAACTTAATTGTACTTTAAATTTTTTATTTTTAAGATTTAATAACTTTTTTATTATATTATTGTTAAATATTATTATTATGAGAATTGATAAGCATCATCATCACAAAAAAGCTGGTGATAATTTAGCATTTGTTTTTTTCATGAATCTCGCATTCAATATTATTGTCCTTGTTGGGGCGTTTGCTACCAACAGTATGGCGATTCTTGCTGATTTTATTCATGACATGTCGGATACCATTTCAATTGCATTGGCTTGGGTACTGGAGCATGTTGCCCAAAGGGATTCAACAGATAACTATTCCTATGGTTATCAAAGATTTTCAATTCTTGGCGCAGTCATAATTTCCGTTTTTGTGATTGTAATGGCTTTTGTAATTTTGTCGGAAGCAATTCCAAGACTGTTTTCGCCGGAGGGTGTTGATGCTGAAGGGATGCTGATTGTTGCAATTGTTGGAATAATCTTCAAATCACTTTCAGTTTACCGTTTGCACGATGGGGAGACATTCAATGAAAAGGCAATTTTGTTCCATCAGTTGGGAGACATATTTGAATGGATTGCCATTTTGATTTTAAGCGTTATATTGATATTCTGGGATGGTGCACCATATCTTGATCCTTTTGTTTCAATAAGTATTGCTATCTGGTTGATATTCAATTTGGGAAGGAATCTTTATAAATCCCTGGAAGTCCTGCTTCAAAAGACTCCTGATAATTTCGATGTTGATGAGTTCAAATCACAAATTTTGGCAATTGAGGGCGTAAATCATATTGATGATTTTCACATTTGGTCACTTGACGGAATTGATTCTGTTATGACTCTAAAGGTCAATGTTGATTTTGGAGAAAATGTTGAGGAAATTAAAAAAGAGATTTATAATATTTCAAACAGATATCATGTTGTTGACATTACTATAGAATTTGATTAATTCAGAGATCTTTTTTTAATTAGCAAATGGATGATTGTTATGACTTTGGTTGTTATCGGACCTGTGACAAGGGATCTGGTTGTTATCGGAAATGAGAAGTCTCATAAGGTAGGTGGAGCGACCTATTTTCAAAGTTTCGTTTTTGAGCAGTTTTACAAAGATTATTTGGCGATTGTAAATTGTGATGATGAAAATCTTGTCAGTGATTTTCCTGATTTGAGTAAAGTTAAGGTAATTAAAAAAGACAATACTCATTTTTTTATTAATTACTATCCTTTTGAGGATAATTTGGATATTCGTAAGCAATTAAGCAATTTCGCAGATATTTCAATTTTACCATCTGATTTAGAGGGGATTTTGCCGGAAAAAATTGATGCTTTTGTCATAAATCCATTAAATCGTCAAGATTTCCCTGCTGAAACCATGGAATATTTGAAAAGTTTTAACGTTCCGATATTCATTTCTGTACAAGGTTTTTTAAGAGTCCCTGGCATGAAAGATAATGAAAATTACGCTATAAAATTAGATAACTTTGATGATTTGAGTAGCATTTTATCAGGGGTTCATGTAATATTCATGGATGAAGGTGAAGCAAGCATTGTTGGGTGTGAGTTTGATGTATGTGAGATGGTCATAACCAACGGTTCCAATGGGTCTAGGATTATTGGTGATGGGGAAATTAAAATTGATGCTGTGAAATGTGTTGATGTTGTGGATACAACAGGTTGTGGGGACACTTATATGGCGGCATATATTTCTCAGAAATTATTGTCTAAATCAACTGAAAGCGCTGGAAAATTTGCATCTAAGATTGCAGGTGAGAAAATAAAAAATTCAGGACCTTATTTTAGCAACGATTAGATTGGTAGTCTAATTTGATGATTTCAATATTGTTATTTATTCATTTTTGAATTTTGCAACTTTTTAATTAAAATTACTTTATTTAGAAAACTTTATAAATTAATATTATTATATTTATATAATGTATTTCTAAATTTTTTAAACACTACAAGGGTCATCATGTTAAATAAGTCAAGTAATATAATTGAAAAGGAATTTAAAAATCTACGTAAGGAGCTATTGGATTTAACTTTAAGAAATCAACTTCTTAATTTTAAAACAAGAGCTAAAACCATTACTATCGTAAATCAGTCTCCTGTAAACCTTTTTCAAACATTGGTTCTCCAAGATAATAAGATGTATTTTGTAGCCAATAAGAAGGATAAAAAGGAGGATAAGTCTTCTGTATGGGATCATATTCCATTCGATTTTTCAAAGTTTTCAGAAGGAGACAAGAAATTAGCTACTGATTTAACTCCAAAAGAGCTTCAAAAAAGATTATATTACATTAACAATCAAGCAAAAACAATGCTTCAGGAGCAAGGTTATAACATTTTATATTTGGCAATTGGATTTTTGCAATGGAAAGACAAATCCAAACCAAGACAAAAAAATAATGCTCCATTGGTGTTAATTCCAGTTGCAATGGAAAGAAAAAAGGTTGGTGAATCATTTAACCTTGAATGGACTGGGGAAGATATTCAAACAAACATTTCTCTTAAAGCCAAATTGTTGGAGGCAGGAATTGAACTTCCAGATTTTGAATTCAAAAGATATGGTGAAGTGATAGACCATTATATTGCAAGTGTCAGAAGGGCAGTATCAAGAATGGATGGATGGGAAGTAAACAATAATGTGGCCTTAGGATTCTTTAGTTTTACAAAGTTTGTAATGTATAATGACTTAAACCCTGAAGCATGGGAAGATAATGTTGATTTAACTAAAAACGAATTGATTCAGGCTATTTTCAATCCTGCAAAAAATGACCAGGAAGCATTTAAGGAAGAAGATATCGACTCACAACTCGAATATCGGGACATGTACCAGGTGCTTGATGCCGATTCATCACAGATTGCCGCCATTCAGGATGTAAAGGCAGGGCGTAATCTCGTTGTAGAGGGTCCGCCGGGAACCGGTAAGTCACAAACAATTGTAAATTTGATAGCGGAATTATTGGCTGAAGGCAAATCTGTTTTATTTGTTTCAGAAAAGATGGCTGCACTTGATGTTGTAAAGGACAGATTGACTGGTGTAGGTTTGGGCAAATTTGTATTGGAGCTCCATTCCCATAAAACCAGACGTAAAAAATTCCTGAAAGACTTGCAAAAGGCAACCAATGTGAGGGCTCAGGATCCATTAAACATTGACCAGACCATTCGTAAATTGGAGACATTGCGCCGTCAACTTGATGATTATTCTCAAATTATTCATAAGCCGGCATTTGCTGTTAATCTATCTCCTTTCCAATTATATGGAATGAAGGAATCAGCAGATGATCATTTTTCAAGAAAAAATGCTTTAATGCCATTGGTTAGATTCCAAAATCCTGAAACAATAACTCTTAAAGAATTGGATGACATGAAAGTGTCTTTGGAAAACCTTGCTGAGTTGTATCAGACAATCTCTAAGGAAAACCCTTGGAGCAAATGTTCACCGAAAAGTTTGCTTCCAGCTGATTTAAGAGAAATCGAGATGTTAATCAATGATACTTTGCATGCATTGGATAATTTCCTGGTTGAAAGGGGAAGAGTCTATGACATTTATGGAATCAAAAAGCCGGATACATTGAATGAGTTTCAAAATTCACTTTCAGCTTTTGAAGTTATCAAATCTCAGAATGCTGAATTAATCGATGGGAGCATCTTAAAATCAGGGGCATGGAATAATAACAATGATGATGCATTTAAACTAATACAGGAGCTTGAAAGATATCAAAGATATTCTGGAATTTTAACTAAATTCAATCAAAGTATTTTCCAGGTGGATATTGACAGGTTAATATATGAGTTAAGAAATATTTCAACTAAAAAATTCAGATTCTTCAATAACAAGCAGCACATAGAACTTGTTGAGAGATATTATGCAGTTCCTGTTCCTGGAAGTGTTGATGAGATTATAAGAGATTTGCAGGAAGCAAAAGCAGTTATAAAAATAAGAAACAATTTGGAAGCTAATAGGGCATTGGGTGAAAAATATTATGGTGCATATTGGCATTTAAATGCAAATCCAAATGATTTAAAAGAAATTGCCAGATGGATGAATGAATTCACTGCACTCGTGCGTGATGGAACATTTTCCGAAAATACCATTGATTTGATGAGTAAGGATTTATTTGATATTAAACCTGAAAGGGATCTTGCAGAATATATAGATTCAGGTGAGGAATTCGTACGTGTACTTTCGAAACTTAAAGATAAATTGAATCCAAGAAGTAAATTAATATTCAAAAGGGAAACCGGTGATGTGAGTTTTGAAGCATGGCAGGAGCAATTGTACAAATGGAGAGGCCAATTGTCAAGTCTTCATTTATGGTCTCAATACTTAAATACAAAAAATTCCTTAAAAAATTCTAACGCTTCCATGTTTGTTGATTCCATTGAAAAAAGAAACATTAAAAAAGATGATATTGAAGCTTTGGTTGATGGAAATTTTGCAGATTCACTTTTAAATATATTATTTGTTGAAAATCAGGAATTAGCTACATTTATTGGAGAATTGCATGAAAATAGAATCCGTGAATTTAAGGATTTGGATAAAAAGATATTGGTTCTAAACAGAAAAAGAATTTTCCATAAATTAAACAGCAACATTCCGAAGATATTTGGCGGAACAGAAAATCCTCAGGCAAAAATACTTGCAGGAGAATTTACAAGAAAAAGCGGACACATGCCAGTTCGTAAACTCTTGGAAAAAGCTGGAGGGATGATAAAACAAATCAAGCCTTGTTTTATGATGTCTCCATTATCAATTGCACAATATTTGGATCCTACAAATGAGGAATTACAATTTGATGTTGTTATTTTTGATGAAGCAAGTCAGGTAAAACCGGAAGATGCATTGGGTGCATTTATGAGGGGTAAAACTGCTGTAGTTATGGGAGATACTCAACAATTGCCTCCAACTTCATTTTTCGATCAAATGTCTGATGCAGATAGTGATGAAGAGGAAGCAACTTCTCTGGATATGGAAAGTATTTTGCATTTATGTAAACTTTCATTCCCTGTAAAGATGCTTAAATGGCACTACAGGTCACGTCATGAATCATTAATTTCCGTTTCAAACAGGGAATTTTATGATGATGACCTATTGGTATATCCTTCCCCTTCACATTCAGACCCTGAATTAGGTTTGAAGTTCCATTACAATCCAAATACTGCATATGATAGAGGTTCATCCTCCGCAAACCCTCTTGAGGCAAAGGATGTAGTTGAAGAAATTTTCAACCATTTCGAAAAATATGGGGATACTAAAAGTTTGGGTGTTGGAACATTTTCTGTTGCTCAAAAAAATGCCATTCTTGAAGAATTGGAGGTTAGACGTAAGGAAAGGCCTGAATTTGAAGCTTTGTTTTCTGATAATAAGGATGAACATTTCTTTGTTAAAAACCTTGAAACAATTCAAGGGGATGAAAGGGATGTTATTCTAATCAGTGTAGGTTATGGTTATGACAATGACAGAAAAATGTCTCTTAACTTCGGTCCGTTAAACCAAGACGGTGGGGAAAGAAGGCTAAATGTATTAATTACTCGTGCAAGAGAAAAATGTGTTGTTTTCTCTAACTTCAAGGCATATGATATGAAATTAACAGCCAATCCTCCATATGGTGTAAAATCCCTTAAAGAATTTTTAGAATATGCTGAAAACTTGACTTTAGGAACCCAAGGACCTGAAATGCATACTAAAGAACCGTTTGAAGATGCAATTGCCAACTATTTGGAAGAAAACGGTTACATTGTTGATAGACAAATCGGTTGTGCAGGATTTAGAGTTGATTTGGCTATTGTCGATGATGAAAATCCAGGAAAATATATTTTGGGAATCACAACTGATGGAAAAATGTATTCATCAAGTAAAGTAGCTCGTGACAGAGACAGGTTGCGTGAACAGGTATTGACTGGACTTGGCTGGAAATTGTACCATTTATGGTCTACTGACTGGTATAGAAACAGGGATTTGGGTCGTAAAAAATTATTGGATTTTGTTGAAAAATCCATAAAGCAATCTCGTGAAGAAGAAAAACGAAGAACTGAAGAGGCTAAAAAATTAGCTGAAAAACGTAGAATTGAAGCTGAAAAAAGAGCTGAAGAATTAAGATTAGCTCGTGAAAAAGAAGAAGCTGAAAAAAAAGCTCAGGAAGAAGCTGAATCTGATGATGAAATTAATCCGGAAGATATTGGTCCAAGTGATTTTGTTGAAGTTGAAAAAGTTGATGATGGTGACGTTTTAGAAAAACCTATAGATGTAAGTGAAATCAATCCATCAGAATTCTTCGAAGATGACAATCATGAAAAATCTACAAAAAATGAAAAATTAGATGATGTTGAAACCGTTTCTGAGTTTGTTGCTGCGGAAGAGGTTGTTGATGATTCTGTTGATGTTAAGGATGATTCTGAGTTTGTTGCTGTGGAAGAGGTTGTTGATGATTCTGTTGATGTTAAGGATGATTCGAAGAGGTTGTTGATGATTCTGTTGATGTTAAGGATGATTCTGAGTTTGTTGAAAATGAAATTGTTGATTCTTCCGAAGTTAATGTTACTCAAGATAAATCAAAAAGTGATGATGACTTGAATGATGTTTATGTAGAAAATGACTCTGAATTCGTTGCTGATATTCCTGAATCTGCTGATGAAGAAAAAGCAGATGATTCAAAAGTAGAATTGGCAGAAGATGAAGATAAATCCTCTGATGATGAAGTATGGGAGTCAAAAGATGAAGATACCTCTCAAAATGATGATGCTGAGGTTTGGGAAGAAGATGATGGAATCTCTCCTGAAGATAATGCAGAGGTTTGGGAAGATGAAAAAGATTATTCCGATGATGAATCTGAAAATAAATCTTCAAACCCTATACGTGATAAAATCAAGTCATTTTTCAAACATGATGATTCTGAAGAAAAGATGGATAAAAATCCATTATTTTCAGGACTTAGGTTTACTAAGGATTTAGGTAAAAATTCAGATTTAGAAAAAGAATTTGAGGATTCTCTTAAACAAGATAAATCATCTGATGATAAGGTTGATTTAGGCTCTGATGATGACTATATCTATGTGGACCACAGTCATGATGATGAACGCTTTTTAGAAGATGAAGAAGAACCTATAATCTTTGATACACATGAAGATATTCAAGATGATGCAGATAATTTAGATGATGATTCTATTATTGTAGACCACAGTCATGACACAGTTAAAAAAGATTCTATCAATGAAGAAATGACATCAGAAAATGTCAAAAAAGATGATGATTCTTTCAATTTCAAACAAGAGCCGATTAATTCTGATGTTGATGATATTAAATTTGACTCAAATGTAGAAGATCACCCTGGTGTTGATGATATTAAATTTGATTCAGATGTAGGCGACCATCCTGGTGTTGATGATGTTAAAATTGAAAACATTGGGGATGATGAAGTCATAGAAGAAAATAATTTTGATAATCCTAAAGAAAATGATGATAAGGTTGATTTGGGTTCTGATGAGGACTATATTTTTGTTGACCACAGTACTGATGAGCCAATCGAAGAATCTGATGATAAAGAAAATATTGTTGATGAAGATTCACAACCGAATATTGAAGAAAGACAAAATGATACTAAATCAAAAATGAGGCATAAATTGGATTCATTCATAGCTGATGTTATTAATAATGCAGAGTCTCAATTGGAGCCTGAAGAAATTGAAACCCTTCGCGGTGAAGTAATTGATGAAGATATTGAATCATCACATAAGCCTGCTCCTGAAGATGAATTTGTTGTTGAAGCTGAAATTGTAACTGATGGTGAAGATCTCAATATCTTTAATGATGTGCTTCCAGATTTAAATAATGATGTATCAATAAATGATGATGAAACCGAGAGTATTGAAGATTATAGTGATTTAAAAAGGCCAACTCCAAAAACAAACTTTGAAGATGAATTAAATATTTTCAATGATGACTTGCCTGATATGAGAAATGATGTTCATGATGAAGCGACTAACATTGTTGACAGGGCAATGGATGAATTTATGGAAGAAGTATTCAGCAGTAATGATTCATCTAATGAAAAATTCACTGAAACCATTGAAAATGATGATACGGATATTATAGAAAATGAAAACAGTAAAATAAATTCTGATAATCGTGATGATTGGTCTGTAGGTAATGATGATGTTGGAATAAATTCTGATAATCGTGATGATTGGTCTGTAGGTAATGATGATGTATAATCGTGATGATTGGTCTGTAGGTAATGATGATGTTGGAATAAATTCTGATAATCGTGATGATTGGTCTGTAGGTAATGATGATGAAGTAAATTCCAATAACTCTAGTGATGAATCTATAAATGAAGATGGCGTTACTTTCTATCAGGGGTCTAATGATGTAAAAAGCAAACTCAGAAAAAATAATTTGTATTATGATGATGAAAAACCTAGGTCAGTTAGGGATTCAATTCTAGGATTTAAAAAAGACATGCAATATATCAACAAATCATTAAAGGAAATAGAAAATCCTACTAAAGTTGATTATGTTTCTGTAGTCGATAGGACTGAGGAGTATAATCCTGAAGATTACCTAAATATGCCGAGTGATGATGATTCCCAATTGATTATTGATCGTGAAGAGGAATTGACATTTGCTGAAAAAGAGGAAAAAAGAATCGAAAGAGAGCTTATGGCAGAATCTATTGAAGAAGATTTGACTGATGATGTTATTGTCAATGTTAACAATAAGCATGTCCAGGAGGAGATAAAAGACCAAACTCTTGAGGACATCATTCAATCTGCAAATGAAGATTATAAGGAAATTGAAAAGGAAAGATATAAAAATAACAATACCCTAAAATCTTTCGACGATAAGAAACTTCCTGGAAAAAGAAAACTGGAAGACAGTATTTTTGATTATGTTGAAGTTACTGACATTGGTATTCATTCCTCTGATGAACTATACAAAAAACCATCCTCTGAAGTTGCCAAATCCATCAATGCCATTGTAGATGTTGAAGGACCAATTCATGTTAATGAAGTTATAAAGAGAGTTAAAGACAGCTGTAATATTAAAAGAGCAGGTTCCACTTTGAAAAAGACTGTAAATTCAGCTATAAGTGAATCAGAAAATTCAGGTGATATAATCAAGATTGGTGACTTTTTATATGATGCTTCAAACAACAATGTTGTTATTAGAAGACGAAATAAACCTAATATTGATTTAATTTCTGATGAGGAAATCTCTAAAAACATTGAATTAGTCTTGCTTCACAAACAGAATATGACCACAAAACAAATTGCTAAGGAAACTTCACGCAATTTCGGATTTAAATCAACTTCCAAAAAGACAGCTGACAGGATTAATGGTGTTTTGGATTTGATGATTGCAAACAATAAAGTTAAAATTACCAATGATGTTGTTGAACTTAATTAGGGGGTTTTTAAATGTCTACAAAACTCAAATCTCCTGATAACTTGCCTAATAAGCCGGGTGTCTATATAATGCGTGATGATACGGATACCATAATTTATATAGGTAAGGCAAAAAATTTAGTCAAACGTGTAAAGTCTTATTTTCGTGAAAAGCTAGATAGGCCGAAAACTCAAATATTAATGAGTCATTTTGACAGTTTGGAGTATATTGTTACTAATTCTGAAAAAGAAGCGTTAATTTTAGAGGCTACTTTAATTAAAAAGCATCGTCCCAGATATAATGTTCAACTGAAGGATGATAAAAGATATCCCTATGTAAAGATTACTTCCGAGAGCTTTCCTCGATTGGTCATTACTAGAAATGTTACAAAGGATGGAATTTATTTTGGACCGTTCACTGATGTTGGTTCGGTTAAGCAAACTGTAAAATTCCTAAAATCATTATTCAAAATAAGAACTTGCCGCAATATGGATGGGCCATGTCTTAATGCTCAAATTGATTTATGTTATGCGCCATGTGATGGTAAGATTTCAGAAAAGGAATATTCTGAAATTATTAACAAGATTGATTTGTTTTTCCAAGGAAAATATTCAACTATTGTTAAGAATCTCAAAGAAGAAATGGCTGAAGCTGCAAAAAATGAAGAATATGAAAAGGCAGCAGTAATAAGAGATCAAATTGCATCAATCGAAGAGATAATGGAAAAGCAATTTGTTGACTTGGTGGATGATGATTTGGACCAGGATGTAATAGCTATTGCACCAAGTAAAAATGAAGTTGTTGTTATCATAATGCCTATAAGAAACGGTAAGATTGTAGGGCGTGATGACTTTTTAATGAGTGGTTCACAATATGATTCATCATCTGAAGTATTATTTGCATTTATTCAGCAATATTATGGATATAACAGGCATATTCCAAAACAGATTCTTTTGGATGAAGACATAGATGAAAAGGAATTGCTTGAAGATTGGCTAAGTGATTTGAGAGGAAATAAAGTTCATATTAAGGTTCCTCAGAAGGGAGTTAAATTACGTTTGGTAAAAATGGCTCGTAAAAATGCCGAAATTATCCAGCATCAAAAGAAAAAGATGGAAAATGCATTAATAGAACTTAAAAAATACCTCAAACTAGAAAATTTACCTCGTGTAATTGAAGGATATGATATCAGTAACATTTCCGGTAAGTTTGCCGTAGGATCAAAAGTTTCATTTAAAGATGGAAAACCTAATAAAAAAATGTACAAACATTTCAAAATGGAAACTCCAGGACCTAACGATTTTGCTATGATGGAAGAACTATTGACTCGCAGATTAAAAATGGTTGATAGAGATCCCGAACCGGACTTAATAGTAATCGATGGAGGTAAAGGACAACTTGGTATGGCATGTGGTGTTTTAGATAAATTGGACCTCGCTCATATTCCTATCATTGGTCTTGCTAAGGAATTTGAAGAGATATATGTTCCAAACACCAAAAGACCAATTATTATTCCAAAAAATAATAAAGCGTTGCATTTGCTTCAGCAAGTGCGTGATGAATCTCACAGATTTGCAATAACATACCATAGAAAGTTACGCAGCAAGAATATTCAAGCCTCTTCACTTGACGATATTGCTGGTGTTGGTAAAAAACGTAAGGTTGCTCTTTTGAAAGAATTTGGCACATTGGAAAATATCAAAAATGCTTCAATAGAAGATTTAGCTAAAATAAAGGGCATGAACAAGAAAACGGCTGAAAATGTCTATAATTATTATCACTAAACTATCTACTTTTTTTTCAAAATTTAGCCTATTTTCCATTAACTTTAAATATAAGTATTTTAATAATGTTTTTATAATAATTGTAAAAGGTTTAATGAATATGGTTAAATGTCCCCGGTGTGGCTATGAAAATTCCGCCACAGCTACTTATTGTGATAACTGTGCCTATCTTCTAACTGATCATAAAGGTAATAGATTAAATAATAATAAAAGAACAAGCAGTTGGAATATGGGTGTTGCTAAAAAAATTGTTATTGTTTTGGGTATTGTTGTAATTGCTTTGTTATTATTCTCTTTTGTTTATAATAATTCCCAACCATCTTCTGAAGAGGCTTTAAATGTCATTACGGACAATGGAAGTCTAAATCATTCTGATTCTTATCCTTATACAGCAGTCGTAAAATATGATGGCAGCTGGTTTTCAAGAATGGGTGATCCAAATTACCTTGTGGATGAAGCAGGTACTGGTCAAAAAAGAGTTCTTTTGGATTGCGCATCTTGGGAAAGGGTACATATTATGGCTCAAAAAGAAGATGCTGGTGAAGGCAATCTTACTATTCAACTTTTGAAAAATGGTAATGTTGTAGCTCAAAATTCAACTACAAATGCTACTGGAAGTATTGAAATAAATTATAATTATTAAAAAAATTATAATTCATTTATTTTTGCTTCAAGCAGTTCAATTAGTTCATCAGTTTTGTAAAGACGAATTTCCTGTTCTTCTTTATCTTTGAAGATTCGGATAAATTTTGTAAGGTCATTGCATAATTGGTCGTATTGAATATTTAATGTGTTAAAGTTAGATAGTAGTCCAAATGCTTTTTCTTGGTCTAATTTTGGGTTATCTTGTAATATTCTTTCAATATTTGCAAAATGAGTTTCAATCATTATTTTTTCTTGCTCTAAACTGTCCATATATTCTTGAATTTTATTTTCACTAACCATTTAAATCACTTGTTTTAAATCTTTAATAATTAAAATATAAATACTTATACTGATAAAAATTTGTATGTTAAAAAAGGGGCATAAAGAATGATAAAAGTTGAAAATGTAAGTAAAGATTATGAACTTGATGACGGTACAAAAGTTAAAGCTTTAAAGGATGTTAGCTTCGAAGTTGAAGAAGGTGAAATACTTGGAATCATGGGGAAAAGTGGTTCTGGTAAAACAACACTTTTGAGAGCTTTAAGAGGTGTTGAACATATTGATGCTGGAAAAATCACTGTTGATGATACTAGTGTTGAAGCTGGAGCATCCCAATTTTATTATAATAATCTTAAAAAAGTCACTGCTATTCATCTTCAAAGATCATTTGGTTTATGGCCGGATACCGTACGTGAAAATGTTTTAAGAAAATTATATGCTCGCAGGTACTTTGATGAAGGTGATGCAAATTTTGAAGTTGCAGAAAGTGAATTTGGCCAGGAAGCTGATGAAATACTGGAACTTGTTTCTTTAACTCACAAAGCCGACCATTATGCATCTGTTTTAAGTGGTGGTGAAAAACAAAGGCTTATCATAGCAAGACAACTTGCAAAACAACCGAAAGCTCTGCTTCTTGATGAACCTGCAACAATGGCATGCCCCAAAACAAAACAAGAGATATTGGATGCAGTTAAAAAAATCAACAAAGAATTAAACATTACTGTTATTTTAGTTTCTCATTTGCCTGATGTTCAGAAGTATTTGGCTGACAGGGTTATTTTACTTGAAGATGGTGAAATAGCTGATGAAGGTTCTCCTGATGAAATCTGTGACAAATTTATGGAAGGTATGGAACCTATTGCAGATATTGAAAATATTTCATCTGATGAAGATGTCATCCATGTCAATGATGTTTTCAAAAGATTCTACCTGTTAACCGGCGGAGAAGTTTTACAAATTGAAGATATTAATTTTAAAGTACAAAAAGAAAACATATTAAGCTTGATAGGACCTAGTGGTGCAGGTAAAACTGTACTCTTAAGAATGCTTGGTGGACTTGACGACCCTGACAAGGGAGAAGTTTTATACGATGTTGATGGTGAATGGGAGGACATTGACATTCCGGGAATGGGTCGTATGAAAATAAGGTCCAAATTGGGTTTCATGCACCAGGAATTTGCATTAAATCATTATGCTACTGTACTTGACCAGTTGGCTGTACGTTTGGGATATAAAAATCAGGATATTGTAAAAGATGCACGTAAAAGGGCTGAAAAAATTGGTCTTAGTGAAGAGTTATTGGATTCATTCTATTTATTAACAGATTTACCTGAAATTGAAGCAAAAGAACGTTTACGACAAGTCGGTTTAGATGCTGAAATCTTAAATGATTTATTCCCTAAATTCCCTGAGACTGCTACCAAAGAGGCTGTTGAAGATATCTTTGAAAGTCTTGATTTGGATTTGGAAATTTTAAATAGAAAATCTTATGAATTGTCTGGTGGTCAAAAGGTACGTGTCATGCTTGCATTGATTCTGGTTTCAAGACCAAAATTCCTGCTTTTAGATGAACCATTTGGAGATTTGGACCCAGTTACATTGAGAACCGTAACTAATTCACTTAAAAAGATTTCAAAAACTTATGGTATTACTGTAATTATGGTATCACATAATACTGACTTCATTAAAGAATTAAGCAACCGTGCAATATTCATGGATGATGGAAAACTTATTGACGATAGCGAAGATATTGACCAAATTGTAAACAATTTCATTGATTTCTGTCATGCAGACTATTTGACAGGGGATAATTAGATGTTTGATGTGATAATGGTTCCTATTGATGGGTCTGAGTATAGTTTCAAGGCGGCTGATGTTGCAATTGAAATTGCTCAGAAATTTTCTTCTAAAATCGCTGCTGTTCATGTGCTGGAAGAATTTTCATTTAACAGTTATGATTCTGAAGAGGATTCAGGTGATGCACTTTTAGCAAAAGTCACTAAAAAAGCTAATGAAGTTGATGTTGAAGTTGTAGAACATTTGCTTACTGCTGATCCTCTTAGAGACATGAAATTTATAGCAGATCAAACTCGAGCAGATTTAATTGTTATACATGCTCACGGATCCAATAATAACAGGTTTGTATCATTTGATGAAAATGATGTTTCAGACACACAAATTGGTTCAGTTTCAGAAAGGCTGTTGAGAAATTCTGAAGTACCTGTATTGCTTGTTAAATAATTAATTTCTTTTCTTTTTTTCATTGATTAAATGGTTATCTTTTACTAAACTTTTAAATAGTATAAAAAACTTAGTATTCATAACATAAACTATTTAATTTAAGGAGATATTTATGATTGTTAAAGATTGGTGCTCATTCTGCGGAGAATGTGCTGGAGTTTGTCCAAGAAATTTAATTCAAGTTAGAGAGTATGCTTTAGTATTTAATGATGATGACTGTAAAGATTGTGATACTTGCATTAAAGCATGTCCAATTGATGCATTAGAAAAAGAGGACTGATTATTATGATTGAAACTGATGTTATTGTAGTAGGTTCAGGACCTGCAGGTTCTAGCGCAGCAAAACACGCTGCTTTAGGTGGCGCAAAAGTTATTTTAATGGATAAAAAGTCAGAAATTGGTTCACCAAAAAGATGTGCTGAAGGTGTTTCAATTCAAGGATTAGAAAAATTGGGAATTGAACCTTCACCTCGTTGGGTAACTAAAGAAATTGAAGGTGTAAGAATTCAAACACCTGACGGAACTGACGTATGGTTAACTAAAGATGAAGTATCATTGCCTGAAGCAGGTTACATCTTAGAAAGAAAAGTCTTTGATAAACATATGGCAATGGATGCTGCAAGAGCAGGTGCTGAAATCAAAATTAAAACTTTAGTCACTGGTATTGAAAAGATAAATAACGGTTACATTGTTGAAACTGAATGTATGGGCGAAAAAATTGACTACAAATGTAAAATATTAATCGCTGCTGATGGTCCTGAAGGTCACGTTGCAAGATGGGCAGGCTTAAGACCAGCAGCAAAAGCAAAAGAAATGGAATCCGGTATTCAATATGAAATGTGTAATGTTGAATTTGAAAAGCCGGGTGTAATTGAATTTTACCTAGGATCATGCGCACCTGGTGGTTATGTATGGATTTTCCCAAAAGGGGATGACATTGCAAATGTCGGTTTAGCAATTTTACCTCACAAAGCTGAAAAAACCGCTAAAGAATACTTGGATGACTTTGTAGCTAAGTCACCATATTTGAAAAATGCTCAAGCTGTTGAAATGAACGTAGGTGGAGACCCTGTAGGTGGAATGACTAAAAAACTTTATGATGATAATATAATGGTTGTTGGAGATGCAGCAGGTCAAGTAAATCCATTGACTGGTGGAGGAATTATTTCCGGTATGACTGGTGGTATGTGCGCTGGTCAGGTAGCTGCCTTGGCTATTAAAGAAGATTGTTCCAAAAAATTCTTGAAACAATATGATAAAATGGCTCATGAAGAATTAGACCACGAAATCAAAAGATACAAAAAAGTACAGGAATACTTGCTTACATTATCTGATGAAGAACTTGACAGTATTGCTCATGCTTTCCAAGGTGAAAGCTTTGAAAAGATTTCAACAACTGAAATAGTTAAAAAATTAATCAAAGTATCTCCAAAAGCATTACTCAAATTAGGTAAATTCGTTTAGGTGTTCTAATTGATTTTAATTACTGGAGGCGCTGGTTATATAGGTGCCCATACAAATAAAGCACTTCATAATGCAGGTTATGAAACTGTTGTTGTAGACAATCTCTGTAAAGGTTATGAAAACTTCGTTAAATGGGGAAACTTTGAAAATTATGACTTTGGAAGCAGTGATTTAAGAGAAGTTTTTGAAAAATATGACATTGACGGCGTTATTCACTTTGCAGCTTTTTCATCAGTGGCTGAATCTGTTCAAATGCCACAGAAATACCTTAAAAATAATTATAAAAACACTTTAAATCTTTTAAAAATCATGAGAGAATTCGGTGTTGATAAATTCATCCTTTCATCAACCGCTGCAGTATATGGAAATCCTGAAAAGATTCCTATTACTGAAGATACTGAATTAAAACCAATCAATCCTTATGGACACTCCAAATTCATCACTGAAAAAGCTTTACAAAGGGAAGCTGAAAAAGGTGATTTCAATTATGTATCTTTAAGGTACTTTAATGCAGCAGGTTGTGACTTTGATTGTGAGATTGGGGAACTGCATGACCCTGAAACTCACTTGATTCCATTGGTATTGGATGCGGCAATAGGCAAAAGAGAATGCATTTACATATTTGGGGATGATTATGATACTCCTGATGGAACTTGTATTCGTGATTATATTCATGTTAATGACCTTGCTGATGCACATATCAAAGCATATGAATATTTATGCAATGAAAATGAATCAAATATCTTCAATTTAGGAAATGGTGAAGGATATTCCGTTCGCGAAGTAATTGATATGTGTAAAAAAGTTACAAAACAGGATTTTGAAGTAAAAATTGATGAACGTCGTGAAGGTGACCCTGCAATATTAATTGCTGATGCTTCCAAAATCAATGAGAAATTGGGTTGGAAACCTAAATATGATCTTGAAGAAATTGTTTCTTCAGCATGGAAATGGCATGAAAAAATAAATGGAGTTTAGGTAATTTCCATGGAAAATGAAACTAATGAGTCAAAAATTGATGTTCGTATAATCGTTCAAGGATTGGATATTGCTCAAATGGTTTCAAAGGCTGTCAGTAATATTCAACTTGAAAGAGATTATAATATTATTGTTTCATCTATTATTCCAACTACTGAAGTAAGCATTGTTAAAAAGGTAGCTAAAGGTGCTGACATTATACTTATTGGTAGTTATGGTCGTGATGAAACTTATAATATTCTTTTTAATGAATTAAAAACTGATTTTAACAATGTTGGATTGTTTGATTATAATAATATAATTATTGAAGACGAATCCATAGACTTTAATTTGGCTCAAAAGGAAATCTTAAATTCAATAATAAAATCTACCTTATCTTATTCTTTAAATTTAATTAATATCCACACACTGGAAAATAAACTGATGAAAGTAACTCATAATTATAATAATTTACTGGATGATTATAATCAGGTTTTAAAAGAAAATGAAGTTTTTTCCCGTGAAAACAAGGAATTGCTTGAAGATATAAAGGAAATCAAATCTGAATTTGAATCATTTAAGTTACGTTATGAAGACATTTATTCCCGTGAAATTTTAGAAATTTTTGACTTGAATGAATTGTGGCAAGAAACCTTTAGGCAGGAGTTAACTTCAGAACAACAGGTTGTTATTGCAACAAATAAATTCAAACCGGACAATATTATTGTTGGTCAGGGGTATATAGCATCCCAATCAAAGCAGGAAGCAATTGACTGGTTGAAAATAATTAGGACTGCACTGATATTTGTTGAAGAAAACAAGGAAGATTTAAAGCAAAATCTGAAAGGTATTGATGAACCAAAACCTCCAGAAGTTCGTGATGATTATGAAATTCCGGATACTTTTGAAAATTTCTGGGACTAATTTATAAAAAATAAATATTATTTTATACTAGTTAAAAGAAAATTATAATTATACTATTTATGGGAGTTTGCATATGCAAGGTGAGATTGAAGATAAATGTGGTATTGTTGGGATTTATTCCAAAGATGATTCTAAAGACGTTGCATCCTTTGTTTATTATTGTTTATATGCTTTACAACATAGGGGTCAGGAATCTGCAGGTATAGCTACTTTTAACCCTGAAAAAGGTTTGAATTATTACTGTGGGATGGGTTTAATTACTGATGTTTTTAAAGACTATGAAATCCAGAATTTGTCCGGAAACATGGCAATAGGTCATGTAAGATATTCAACTACAGGACAGTCAAAACTCGAAAATTCACAGCCTTTTGTAACTGATTTTGATGATGGATTTATAGCTATGGCTCATAATGGGGATATTGTTAATTCCGATGATTTAAGAGATGAGCTTATAGCTGAAGGCTATGAATTCAAATCCGATACTGATTCTGAAGTAATTTGTTATATGCTTAAAAAGGAGCATTATGACAACAATAAAGATATTTTGGATTCCATTGAATCCGTTTGTGATAAATTAGTAGGATCTTATGCATTAACAATATTGGTTAATGGTGATTTATATGGTGTACGTGATCCTATGGGAATAAAACCTCTTGCTGTTGCTAAAAAAGGTGATGACTTTATTCTTGCTTCCGAAACCGTTGCTTTTGATGTAATAAATGCTAAATATGTTAGGGACATCAAGCCTGGTGAAGTTGTTTACTTTGAAAATGATGAAATTAAATCTCACATGCTAGAAAGTGCCGGTAGATGTAAGCTTTCACATTGTATGTTTGAATACGTTTATTTTGCAAGACCTGATAGTACTATTGATGGCATTAATGTTTATCAGACCAGGATGAATATCGGTCATCAGTTATATGAATTGTATCCTATTGATGCGGATGTTGTAATTCCAGTGCCTGATTCATCAATCCCTGCAGCTATCGGATATTCCAGAGCTTCCGGAATTCCTTATGGTGAAGGATTAATTAAAAATAGGTATGTTGGAAGAACTTTTATCATGCCGACTCAAGAAGAAAGGGAATTGGCTGTTAGACTAAAACTAAATCCTATTAAAGATGCAATTAAAGGTAAAAAGATTATTTTAATTGATGACAGTATTGTTAGGGGAACTACTTCCAAACAATTGCTCGACTTAGTAAAAGAAGCGGAACCTGCTGAAATTCATTTCCTTGTAGGTTGTCCTCCGGTTGTTGCTCCATGTTTCTATGGTGTCGCAATGGCTACTAAAAAAGAATTAATTGCCGCCAATTATAGTGTCGATGAAATTCAAGAGCAATTAAATATTGATTCTTTAGGTTATATTACTTTACCTGCTTTGGTAGAAGCTATTGGAATGCCTAAGGAGAATTTATGTTTGGGTTGTCTTAACGAAGAATATCCTACAGAACTTCCTGAAGGTCTTGAAGCTGAAACTTATTATAAACCTTAGATATCATGGTTGAATTATTAGCTCCGGCTGGAAATTTTATATCATTACGTGCCGTTTTGGAAAATGGGGCGGATGCAGTTTACTTTGGTCTTGACGATTATAATATGAGGGCCAATGCAAAAAACTTTTCAATAGATGATTTAAAAGATGTTTCTAAAATTGCCAGTGAATATGGGGCTAAAACTTATTTATGTACAAATGTTATTTTAAATGAACGTTTGGCTCACGAATTAAATGATAATTTGGAGGCTATTTCTTCATCTGAAATAGATGGACTTATTTTATCTGACATTGGACTAATTGAGGATACTGCATCTCACGGACTTGAAGCTCACATCAGTGTTCAGGAAAATGTTACCAATTCATTTACTTTAAAAACACTGAAAAAATTAGGTGCCAAAAGGGCAATTCTTTCACGGGAATTGTCTTTGGACGAAATTGCCGAAATCAGCAAAAAATCTCCAATAGAAACTGAAATTTTTATTCATGGAGCAATATGCATGGCGATTTCAGGAAGGTGTTTTTTAAGCTATGGATTATATGGTCGCAGTGCAAATTGTGGGGACTGTCTGCAGCCCTGCCGTAAAAATTGGACATTGACATATGAAGAGGGAGAAGATAATGTTATTAACTTCTCGGATGTTGAAGATGAACGATTTATTGTTACTGGCAGTGATGATGGTAGTTATAGGACAAACTTTTTTTCACCAAAAGACATGTGCATGATTGAATACATTCCCGAGTTAATGAAAAGTGGCGTTGTTTCATTTAAAATTGAAGGAAGGGCCAGAAGTCCAGATTATGGGGCGATGGTTACTGGAATATATCGTGAAGCTATTGACAGTTATGAAAGTGATCCTTTAAATTATCATGTAAATGAGGAATGGATGGATGAGCTGACAAGCGTATTTAATCGTGGATTCGATACCAACTTTTATTTTTCAACTCCTTTCAAGACAAGTGAAGACAATCAATCAAAATACATTAAAAAGGACATTGGTCAGGTTGTTAACTATTACAATAAGGTTAAGGCGGCTGAAATTAGGATTTGGGATGATTTGAAGATTGGAGATAATATAATTATTCAGGGTCAGACCACAGGCTCTGTTACTCATACAATAGACTCTATGCAAATAGAAGGTAAATCTGTGGATAATGTCAAAAAGGGAGTTAATGTTGCAATTGCAATTCCAACAAAAGTGCGTGAAAATGATTTTGTTTATAAATTAGTTGAGAGGAATGTTGATGGTTAAGAAAATAGCTATTTATGGAAAGGGCGGAATAGGAAAAAGTACTACTGTAGCTAATTTATCGGCTGTATGGGCAAATGATGATTTAAATTGCCTTGTAATTGGTTGCGATCCAAAGGCTGATACTACACGCACATTATACGGTAAAAGAATCCCTACTGTAGTCAACACATTAAAGGATAATCGAAAACCTGAAAAAGAGGATTTGGTGTTTACCGGTTTTAAAAACATACAATGTGTTGAAAGCGGTGGTCCTGAACCTGGTGTTGGCTGTGCAGGACGTGGTGTAATTGTGGCTATGAAACGTCTGGAACAGTTGGGGATTTTTGATGAGGATTTGGATGTTGTTGTGTATGATGTTTTAGGCGATGTTGTTTGCGGTGGTTTTTCCGTGCCTTTGCGTGAAAAATATGCTGACGAAGTATTGATTGTTACTTCTGGTGAATATATGGCATTATATGCGGCAAATAATATTGTGAAAGGTGTTAAAAAGCTCAAAGGTAATTTAAGTGGTATTGTTTGTAACTGTCGTAATGTTGATAATGAAGAGCAAATTGTCAACGACTTTGCCAAAAGAATT
This sequence comes from uncultured Methanobrevibacter sp., assembly GCF_900314695.1. NCBI lineage: Archaea > Methanobacteriati > Methanobacteriota > Methanobacteria > Methanobacteriales > Methanobacteriaceae > Methanobrevibacter > uncultured Methanobrevibacter sp. The sequence continues at coordinate 58,800 of NZ_OMWD01000019.1, forward strand.
GGAACACATGTTATTGGTACTATTCATAGAAGTAATTTAATTCAAGATGCTGAATTAGATGCAAAAACCGTTGTAGAAAAATATCCTGAAAGTGATGAAACACAAGAATACAGAGACCTTGCTTCAAGTATTATGGGTAATGAAAAGACTTCAACTCCAGAACCGATGGAAGATACTGAATTCGAAGAATTCTTTAAATCATATTTGTAAAAATGTATTATTCAACTGATTATGAATCACCCCTTGGAGAAATGCTGATTGTAAGTGATGGTGAAGCTATTTGTGGGGTTTGGTTTTACGGTCAAAAACATTTTAAATCAACAGTCATTGGCAAAACAATTCATGATGATGGCTTGTCTATTTTTAAAAAGGCAAAACAATGGTTTGAAGATTATTTTAATGGTAAAAATCCACAAATTAATTTCCAGTTGAAACCTGAAGGCAGCAAATTCAGGCAAAAGGTTTGGAAAATCCTATCTGAAATTCCATATGGTGAAACATTGACTTATGGTGAAATAGCATCCAAAATTTCACCTAACATGTCTGCTCAAGCTGTCGGCGGTGCAGTAGGCCACAACCCAATATCCATTTTGATTCCATGCCACCGAGTGCTTGGCAGTGATGGAAAATTAACCGGTTATGCTGCAGGTTTGGACAAAAAAATTGAATTGCTAAAAATAGAAAATATTTCAACATGTCGGTGATTGTTATGGGAAAGTTTCCATTCCGTTTGATTGCAGCTATTGCATTATTTTTGATGATTTTTGCTTTAAGAATGTTTACAAACTTAGATAATAATGTTATTGTTTCCATTTTGTTAATATCTATTTTTTTAATAATATTCACATATGTTTTCAAAATTGAAGGGCCTAGTTTATTGAAAACGTTTGTAATCCTATTTTCATTTATTGTCCTTCCAGTGTTCGTTTTATTTTATCTGGGATTTTGGAATTCATTTTCAAATCATCTTGTTGCTATCATATTAATAGCTTTTGTCATGCTTTTAGGTTTGCTGGCGATAGTTGCAATGATTAAATTAAGCATTGTTGAAATAGAATATGATTGGATTGATGAAAAATGAAATGTTTGCATACTCATTTTTTTCTAATTTCGAAGCATTGCTTTTTACAACACTGATTGTTTTTTCATTTTCTTTTTAACATTGCGAAAAAATTAAGTTAAAATATATGTAACGATTTTGACAAAAACATTAGTATGGATTTGCCAATCAATATTGTCATAGGTAATGCAATCTCATTAATTGCAGGCATTTTCATCATATTGAGCATGTGGGTTAATGATGAAAAGAAAGCATACAAATACCAATTTCTTAATGCTTTTATTTTAATGATTTCATCAATATTTTTCTTCTCCTGGACTGGAGTTGTAACCATGGCAATTGCCGCATCAAGAAATGCAATGGTTTATAATGATAAATTAACATTTAAATGGACAATATTTTTCATTGTTATTTCAATCGTAATTGGACTTTTGGTAAATACGATGGGTTTTGTTGGAATATTGCCTATTTTGGCTATTGTTCAAATTACTCTGTGCAACTATTATCTAAAAAATATTAAGACAATCAAGATTGGCTTTATTGTAAATAGTGCAATTTATATAGTTTATTTTTTAGCTATCTGGGATTTCTCTTCAACTATTATAGAAACAATAACTGCTTTAATTGGATTAATATCCTTGTTTAAGTTAGTTTTCTATGATTCAAAAGAAAATGATGATGTCAAGTCCATTGACGATGAGGGATATTAATTATTCAGATGCTGAAAGATATTTTACATAGAATTTACAAAGTCTTATTCATGAAAAGACTTGCTATTTTTGACTTTGATGGAACATTGTTTGATTCGGTTCATGATGTTATTATTTGCTTTAACAAGGCATTGTCAATGAATGGTTTTCCTACATTAACCCGTGAGGAATATATTGAAAGGTTGGGTGGAAATATCGATGAAATCGTTTCATTAATTTTGAAAGATAAAAATTCAAAAGAAAACATTGAATTGATCAAAAAAGATTATCAAAAACTTTATGATGAGTCTAATAAGGATAATACATTGCCATTTCAAAATTCTTTAGAAGTTTTAAAAGAATTGCAGGAAAGAAATATTCTATTGGCCATCAATTCGAATAGAACAACAGATTCAATAAAATATTTTGTATCTAACTTCTTTAAAGAAATTGATTTTGTCTCAATTGAGGGTCACGACCCTGATTTTCCTTCAAAACCAGATCCTTATGGCGTAAATAATATAATTAAAAAGGCAGGTGTTAGTTTGGATGAGGTGGTTTATATTGGCGATTCTAAAACTGACATCAAAACAGCTAAAAATGCAAAAATAGATTGTATACTGGTAAGTTGGGGTTATGGCAGTAAAAAAGAATATGAAGATAAATATATTTTAGAAGTAATTGATGATATGTATCAATTACTTGATTTCTTTGATTAATATTCTCTTGGAATTGGTAAGATTGGATATGGTGTTATATTAAGTATAGTTCTATTATAAAAAGCCGCATTTTTCCAAGGATATTTCAAACCGACATCAACAAGGAAATTATCTATAATTGCAAAGAAGTGTCTTTCCCTAAATTTTAAAGTCCCAACATGAACATAATAAAAGGTATGGTTTTCCATAAGATTCATTGCATCGCACATGTGGAAAAACAAATCAGTTAAACTGCAGCAATTTCCGGTCAATCTTAATAGTGTTGATTCAGGGGTTTGGTAAAAACCAGCTTTTCTTTCATGCTTTGTATTTTTACTGATCCATATTGCAATTTTTTTAATGGCATCAATTCCAGTAGATTCCCCAACAATTAATTTGGCGACTTTTTTTACTATTAGGGATATATTTCCTGAGTATGTAACATTTGAATAGTAACATTCTGCCATAATAAAATGATTATATTCTTTTGGAATTAAATTACAGTTAATTAATGTAATGTTGTATGGATGTTTAATGCTTTTTTCAGTAATTATTAAATTTTTAAAGTTAACATTTTTAATAGTTAAATCTAATTCATTATTCTCAGTATTTATGTCGAATGTTGAATTAGAGTTATCTAGAGTATGATTATTTCCTTCAATGGTTAGGGATTTGGAAAATTCTAAATTGTCTTCTGAATCGTTGTAGACATAATCTTTTGTTAGGTTTATATAATCATTTGAACTTGAAATTTCCTGTTTCAATTCACTATAAGTTCCAACATAATCATTATCTGTAACATTTTCATTTGCAAAAACACATGAAGTTGATAGGCAAATAAATATTATTACTGAAATAGTGATTAATAATTTTTTAATAATATTACCTCCATTACATTATAAATTAATTGGTTATCTATTATAAAAGTATTGTTTTTTTTACTATTGTCTTTCCTTATTTCCAGTGTTATTATTTATTTTTTTTAAATTATATATAATTTTATAATGATACCTTTTTGGCACTTTCAATAACTTAAGTGATTTTTAGTAAATCGCATTGTCCTCATCCCAATACTTTAGTTTTAGATTGAATCTTTTTAAAATTCCTTTATCT